>CAYFYM010000297.1:0-2729 GCA_964347405.1 uncultured Candidatus Bathyarchaeia archaeon
GCGTACTTGCTGAGGGCTCCCGCCTTCCGGGCGACGTTTATGAGCCGCTTCTTGAAGAGCCCCGTCTTGGTGACGGCCTCCCCCACCACGGCCTCCATGTCGCCGTGGGCGAGGCTCCTTAGCATCCCGGCGACGTACCGGGCGTCCACGTCGCCCACGGTCTGGGTTATCACCATGTACGTGTCCTGCTGGACGCCGACCGGGTACCCGGTCTCCTCGCTGATGAGGTGGCCCACGATCCTGGCGAGGGTCCTGTTGGCGAGGCTGCCGAAGTTGGCGTGTATTATTACGTTGTCCTCCCAGTCCTCCACCACCACCCGCCTGTCGGTGGGGACGCTGTACCCCTCCCCGTGGTGCTCCACGAGCTCCGCTATGGCCCTCTTGATGGTCTCGACGTTGGCGGGGTAGCGGAGGTGGAGCTCGGCGGCCATCTCGTCCACGCCCACGCCCTCGTCGAGGCTGGTCTCCACGTAGGCCTTGATCTCCCCCACCTCCAGCGCCACCTCCAGGGGCACAGGTATCTGCTCGCCCACCCAGCTCGGTATGGCGCCGGTGGGGTCGTCCTCGCTCCGGACGTATATCTTGTCGTTGTGCACGTTGAGTATCTTCCACGGCCTGCCCCTGAGGGTGAACTTGACGCCGGGCTTGGCGTACTCGGCGACGAACGCCTCCTGGAGTATCCCGACGGCGCCGTCTTCGTCCACGTCCACAATCAGGTAGTCCTTCTCGTCCGGGATCATGCTCAGGGTGTTGAAGAAGTACCTGTACATGGTCTTCCGGCTGCTCCGGGGCTTGATCATGACCTCGTCCTCCTCGCTGAGCCACGCCAGCCGCGGAAACCTGTCGTGCATGTACCGCGCCGCAGCGAGTATCTCCTCCTCGGTGAGGTCCCTGTACGGGTAGGCGTGGTCGAACAGGTTCTTCACCTGGAGGAAGTAGAGCTTGTTCCTCTGCATTAGCTCGGCTATGATCTGGTTCACCAGGACGTCATACGGCTTCTCCGGGACCACCAGGGGCTCCATGACCTCCTTCAACGCGCGCCTGCAGATGACCATGCTCTCCAGGGCGTCGTCGCTGTTCATGGCGACGATGACGCCCTTGCTGGTCTCGGTTATGCTGTGGCCGCTTCGGCCCACCCGCTGGAGGAGCCTGGTCACCTGCCTGGGGCTGTTGTACTGGATGACGAGGTCAATGGTGCCTATGTCGATGCCCAGCTCGAGGCTGCTGGTGCATATGACTGTCTTCAGGTCGCCGGCCCTGAGGCCCCGCTCGGTGGCTATCCTGCTGGTCTTGGCGAGGCTGCCGTGGTGGATGCTCAGCGGGAACTCGGTGTTCCAGACGTTGAACCGACTCGTCAGGGCCTCGGTGGTGCTCCGGGTGTTGGTGAATAACAGAGTCGTGTCGTGCTGCTCGATGAGGTCCTTCATCACCTTGAGCCGCACCGCCACCTCGGGGTGGGTGAACAGCTTCCGCGCCAGCTCCTCGTCCTCCGGGCTGGGCTCAGGGTAGACGATGTCGAACCGGGTGTCCCTGAGCGCCGAGACCTGGACGATCTCGACGTCCCTTCCCTCGCCGACGAGGAACTGGGCCACCCGCTCGGGGCTGCCTATCGTGGCGCTGAGGCCGATGAACTGGATCTCGTTCTCGGCGACGGTCCGCACCCGCTCCAGGGCGAGGCTGAGCTGGCTGCCCCTTTTGTTGTCGGCGAGCTCGTGGATCTCGTCCACGACGATCCACTTCACCGTCTTCAGGTGGTTCTTGATGGTGCGGCCCTGCAGCACCGCCTGCAGCGTCTCGGGGGTGGTGATGAGCATGTCGGGGGGGCTGCGCCTCATGTAGTTGCGCTCCCGTTGGCTGGTGTCGCCGTGGCGGACCCCGAGCCTGATGTCCAGCCTGTTGCACCAGTAAGTCATCCTCTCAAGTATGTCCCTGTTCAGCGCCCGGAGCGGCGTGATGTACACTATGCTGATGCCCGGCTGCCGGCCGCCGCCGAGCAGGAACCTGTGGAGGACGGGCAGCATCGCCGCCTCCGTCTTCCCGGTGGCCGTCGCCGAGATGAGGAGCACGTTCCTGCCCTCAAGAATCCTTGGTATCAGCCGCCGCTGGGGCTCGGTGGGGTTATCGAAGCCCTTCTGGTCTATGAGCCTCCTCACCGGTCGGCACAGCTGGGAGAAGACGTTGTCGTCTGTCAAGGCGTCGGCAACCTTCTACGCGGCATGGAATATAAAGAGTATCAGCGGGGCCTGACAGGGAAGCGTTTCTAGGCTGGGTTAACAATCTTTGTTGATCCAACGTGGTCAAGGTAGGAATAATTATGCGACAGGAACCGGAAGTGCACGGGCAACAAGTGCTTCAGGGCCATCAACGAGCGGGACGGCGTCTTCAAGGACATCGCCCGGGACGAGCCCATCGAGGTGGTGGGCTGGATAACCTGTGGCGGCTGCCCCGGGGAGCGGCTGGAGTTCTCCCCCGCCGACATGAAGAAGTACGGGTCCGAGGCCATATACCTGGCGTCATGCTACCTGGCGGGCTACCCGCCTTGCCCCTACCTAGAGGACCATAAAAGGTACATCGAGGAGTACGTGGGGCTCCCCGTCGTCGTGGGCACCCACCCCATGCCCCAGAACTACATAGACTCCCACGAGAAGGCTGGGGACTGGATGGGCTGCGAGGAGCACCTCGAAAACGTAATGGGGGACCCCAGGGGCGCCCACAAGTACGACTCGACC
>CAYFYM010000298.1:0-2937 GCA_964347405.1 uncultured Candidatus Bathyarchaeia archaeon
TTGCCCGCATGCTTGCCGCCGTTGATCACGTTGAAGAAAGGAACGGGCAGTAGTGCCGCCTCCGGGTTCATGTACTCGTATAGCCTCATCCCTTTGGACGCCGCAGCTGCCTTGGCGCATGCAACCGAGACGCCAAGAACCGCGTTTCCCCCGAGCCTACTCTTGTTCTCGGTGCCGTCCAGACTGATCATCTCATCGTCGATCCTCTTCTGCTCCGTCACCGGGAGCCCGACCAGCCTGCCCGCTATCTCTCCCTCGACTGCCGCGACGGCCTTTGTGACGCCCTTACCGTGGTACCGGTTTCCGCCGTCCCGCCGCTCGACGGCCTCGTAGATGCCTGTGGAGGCTCCGCTTGGCACCGCAGCCCTGCCGAGGAAGCCCTTCTCGGTGATGACTTCGACCTCTACGGTGGGGTTACCCCGGCTGTCAAGTATCTCTCTTGCATGTATGGCTTTGATTATGTCGTACATCCTTCTCGTCGAAATGCGTCTGCTCACCCAAAAAAGTATCTAAAGACCGGACTCGATGAGGTTTACCAGGTCCTTCTCCTCGAAAGGCCAGCCCACGAGCTTGATCTCGTCGTTGAGAGCCACAGTTGGTACGGCCATTACCCCCAAGCTCATCCCCCTCTCGATGCCTTCCTCGGTGCAGGTGTCCACCTCGAAGAACTCGAGCTGTGGGTACCTGCCGGCCACCTCAGAGACCAGCCTCTGGGCGCTGGGGCAGTAGGGGCAGACTGGCGAATAGAATAGCTCTAACTTGACCATGCCCCTACCTCAGCGACTTGACGTGCTTCATGGCGGAGAGCGCCGCCTTAGCCCCCATACCGGCCGCCGTGACGATCTGCATCCCCTCGCAGGTGCAGTCCCCGGCCGCGAACAACCCCTCTATGTTTGTCTCCAAGTCGCTGTCCACGACGATGCATCCACCTGCGTCGGTGCTGACCCCGGCCTCCCCTAGAATACCTGCGGTGGGAACGTGCTCCAGTATTATGAACACGCCGTCCAGGCTCAGCCGCCCCTTAATCGAGCCCTCCAGCGTCACGTACTCGACGAAGTCTGAGCCGCCTATCTCCTTGACGTCGGCCCCCGTGATGAACTCGATCTTCGGGTTCTCCCTTAACAGGGATAACTCGGGGAAGTCTTCGCTGTAACCCTTCTTGCCGGGGATGGCGTAGACCTTGTCGGCTGTATCGGAGAGCAGCTCTAAGTCGTGGACCGCCTCGTGGCCGCCCCCGACGACCGCAACCGTCTTTTCCCTGAAGAAGGGGCCGTCGCAGACGCCGCAGTAGCTGACGCCGCGGCCCCTGAACTCGTTCTCACCGGGCACGCTGAGCGTCTTCCTGCTCACCCCCGTGGCGACGACCACCGACTTCGCCTGGTAGAAGCCCATCCTCGTGGTGATCATCTTTAGTTCACCGAGGTCGCTGAGGCCCACCACGGTCTCGTTCCTGATCTCGGCGCCGAACCTCACCGCCTGCTGGATCATGTTCTCCATGAGGTCTTGGCCGCTTATGCCTTCGGGGAACCCGGGGTAGTTTTCCACCCAGTGGGCCTCCCGCGCCCTGCCTCCTACCTTCCTGCCCTCCAGGACCAGTGTGTTGAGGTTGTGGCGGGCCGTGTACAGGGCGGCGGTGAGCCCCGCCGGGCCTCCCCCTACTACTATGACGTCGTAGACATCCTCTGACATGGCGTTGATCTTGAAAAAAAGGGGTAGCCTATAAAAAAGGTTAGCTACTGAGGTACTCCTTGGAGATCTCGGCCATCTCGTCGAGCTTCCTCTGGACCAGATAGTTGATGGTGTCCTCGGGATAGGCGCCGTCATCTCTGAGCTCTCCGGCTGGTACCCCTGTGAGCGCCTCGATGCCCTCGTCGATGGTTTTCACCGGGTAGATGTGGAACTTGCCCTCCTTGATGGCGTCCACGACCTCCTCCTTGAGCATGAGGTTCTTGACATTGCTCTCCGGGATCACGACGCCGTGGCTGCCGTCCAGCCCACGGAACTTGCATAGCTCGTAGAATCCCTCTATCTTCTGGTTGACCCCGCCGATGGCTTGGACCTCACCCTTCTGGTTCACCGATCCGGTGACGGCGAGGCCCTGCTTTATCGGGACGCCGCTTAGGACGCTCATCAGGCTATAGGTCTCAGTGCTTGACGCGCTGTCCCCCTCGACGCCGCTGTAGTTCTGCTCGAAGGTGAGCCTCGCCGTGACGCTGAGGGGGTGCTTCTTGGCGTACCGGTTCGTCAGGAAACCCGTCAGTATGTGGACTCCCTTGGTGTGGGTGGGGCCGCCCATCTCGGCCTGCCTCTCGATGTCTATGATGCCGTCCTTGCCGACGCCGACGCTCGCGGTGATCCTGCTGGGCTTCCCGAACACGTAGTCGCCTATCCCCATGACTGCGAGGCCGTTGACCTGCCCCACCTTCTCCCCGTCTGTGTCGACGAGGATGGTGCCTCGCTCTATCATCTCCTCCAGCTTCTCCTCGATGAGGTTGCTCCTGTACACCTTGGCCTCAACGGCTTGGTTCACGTGGTCTTCGGAGATGACTTCGCTGCCGCTCTCCTGGGCGTAGTGGTTGGCCTCCCTTATTATGTCGCTGACCTCGTCGAACTGGGTGCTGAGCTTCATCTGGTCCGACGCGAGCCTGCTGCTGTACTCGACGACGGCGGAGATGCCCGAAGAGTCGAGGTGCTTGAGGCCCTCCTTGTTACAGAGGGTGCACATGAACTTGGCGTACTGCTGGACGTTCTCCTCGTCCCGGTCCATGGTGGTATCGAACTCGGCCTTCACCTTGAAGATCTTCTTGAACTCCGAGTCCAGCTGGTACAGCATGTAGTATATACGTGAGTCCCCGGTTAGGATGACCTTGGCGTCGAAGGGTATGGGCTCAGGCCGCAGGCTCCTCGTGGTCACGTAGCCCATCCTCTCGGCAAGCT
>CAYFYM010000299.1:0-12720 GCA_964347405.1 uncultured Candidatus Bathyarchaeia archaeon
GCCCAGCTCAACCAGCATCTCGGCGGTCTTCACCGCGGCCTTCACCGGGTTCACCACAGGGACCCCGAGGGCTTCGCCGAGCCTCTCTTCCACCATGAGGAACCCCATGCTCATGCACCCGAACGTGACTGCGCCAGCGCCGTACTCCTCCACGGCAACCCGCCCCTCCCTCACCAGGGCGTCGTACGCCTCCCCCGGCTTCTCCCTCACCTCCGGGACGCTGAGCCCCACCGGATGCGTGGAGACGTGCTTAAGCAGCCCGTCCCGTTCATGGACCATGGCCTGTATGACTCCTCCGCTGCCTGTGGTTAGGACGCTGAACCTCGGGGCGAGTAGGCTGCACAGGTGCTTGGCGGTGGAGCCCGGCGGAACCACGGGAACCCGCACCACCTCCCTCAGCGGCGCCACCCCCGGGTCGCCCCCGCATGGGATTATGACGGCATCGTAGCCCGCCTTCTCAGCCTCCAAAGCGCACTCCAGGTCCCCGACGGTGGAGAGGGAAGCCTCGTAGGACGACTGAATAGTGCCTAGGTGGCTTCGCTTCGGGTCCTTCTCCAGCCCGAATATGTCGATGCGGGTGTCCTTTCCCGCGATGCCGCGTAGAATCTTCTCGCGCCGCTCCAGCTCCCCGGACAGCTTGCCGGTGGCGGCGCTTGCCATGAGGAACGCTATCTTCTTCATGTATCAACCATGGCGGCAGTGTTTCTTGAAGCTTACGAGCCGGCCGCTGCTTCATAGACTCATATCTGTGAACGGACAGTGTTACGTTGGGTGTCATGGCTAAGAGGAAACTTGCTGGGCCGTCGATAAGGAGGCTGGACAACGTGGAGGAGGCCGAGGCATGCGCCAGGATGATGACCGAGTCTGAGCCTTGGATCACGCTGGGGAGGGGCTACGACGAGTCCCTCACGATCCTCACCGACCCCTCGAGGGAGGTCTACCTGGCCGTCGACGAAGGGGAAACCGTCGGCTTCGTGGTGCTTGAGATGGAGGGCGCCTTCACAGGCTACGTAAAGTCGATCTGCGTCTTCCCGCCGCGCCGGGGCAGGGGAGTCGGCGCCAGGCTCATGTCCTTCGCCGAGGAACGGGTGTTCAGGGAGAGGCCCAACATGTTCCTCTGCGTCTCAGAGTTCAACCTGGGGGCCCGGAGATTCTACCAGCGGCTCGGGTACGAGGAGGTGGGGGAGCTGAGAGACTACATCGTCAGGGGCCGCTCAGAGGTCTTGTTGAGGAAAACCGTGGGCCCTCTGTCAGAGTTCGAGGCGTGAGCACGTGCGTTGGGGCACCGGTTGACCAAGCCTCAAGCCCACCGGTTTGCGTCTATGTCAATAGTTAAAACGGGGTTCATGGTATTCTGTTGGGTGGCAACATTGTTTCAAGAATGCATGCTTCATGATCTTGGGGGACGCTATGCGTGATCGACCGTTACACCGCGGCGATAATCCAGTACACGCGAATAAACCCCGAGGACGTCCCCGACGTCCATGAGCGGAGACGCGCCAACCTGGAGAAGGTGCTGGGGACGTTCAAGAGCCTGGAGACATGGGAGCAGATAATGCCTGTTAGGCTCACTCTGCTGCCCGAGAACATACTCAGGCACGAGTTCGACACCCAGGACCCCAACCAGACCCAGAAGGACAGGGTAGCCTCGGCTGTCCTCATCCCGGGGCCCGAGACCGACGAGCTGGCGGAGAAGACCAGGCAGTACAAGACATACCTCTCGGCGAGCATCCACGAGAGGGACCCGGAGTACCCCGGCTACTTCTTCAACACCGCTTTCATAATGAACCCCAGGGGAAGGGTGATCCTGAAGTACAGGAAGGTGAACCCGTGGATACCGCTGGAGCTCAGCACCAGCCCCCACGACCTGCTCGACGGCTACAAGGCGCCCATCTTCCCCGTCGTGGAGACGGAGCTGGGGAACCTGGCGTGCATGGTCTGCTACGACCAGTTCTTCCCGGAGGTGGCGCGGCAGCTGGCGTTCAACGGCGCCGAGGTGGTGATGAAGCCGACGATCTTCCCGCCCTACCCGCAGCAGTTCATGTTCGACCCCTACGACTGGTACACGCTGGTGAACAGGATGAGGTCCATAGAGAACATGGTCTACGGCGTGAACTGCAACGGCGGCAAGTACGGGAACAGCATGATAGTGGACTACCTGGGGCGGACGCTGGCGCTGGCGGCCCGGGGCAGGCAGATGACCATCGGGGCGGTCCTCGACGTCGAGGGGCTGCGGGAGTACAGGAGGAAAACTAAGCTGCATAACATGCTGCAGCAGGTGAGGACCGAGTGCTACACGTACCTCGACGAGGGGATGTGGCCCGCAAACAAGCCGCTGCTCAGGGAGGAGGACTACGGGGACTGGGCGCCGAGGCCCGGCTTCTACAAGTGAGGGGCCGCTGGTAGCCGCAGCCGACGTCTTCTTTCCTTCACGGTTTACCGTTTCTATTTTCCTTACAGCAGGTTACTTGAACGGTTTTTCGGGGGGACGTGTTCGTGGTCTGGCTTTTTTCAGCGTTTTGTTCGCTCGGAGTCCGGGGCGCGGCCGTGCCTGTAGTCGTACACTATTTCTTTCTTCTCCCCCAGGCCCTTGCCTAGGAGGAGCGCCCCCACGAGGACGAGTATGGGGAGTATGAGGCTGAAGACCCATGGCCAGCGGGTGTCCCTGAGCCTCCACGTCGTGAGGTGTATCAAAAGGGTGTCTATGGCGGCCGCTACAAGTAGACCGGCGCCGACCTTGACCTTGTTCAAGTCCTCTCCTGTTGTCTACTTGACGGGGTTTGAATATATATCTTCACGTCTTTTGGGCGTGCTTGTTATTATTGGCTTCGTAGCCTTTTTCAATTATTTAATTTTATGTTAAAATTAACTTAATAAGATTATTGTTAGTTGTAGGTATAAGATTTTATATAGACAGCGTATGAATATACGTCTTGGAGGAAAAACAATGGAATCAAATCGTAACACGATAATAGCTGTAGCTCTCATCGTCGGCTTGGTGATAGGTGCCCCCATAGGCTACTACGCGATGCCGGCGAAGACAGTCGAAGTAGAGGTACCAGGGGAGACAGAGACGGTGGTGGAGGAGGTCCCCGCCCTCAGCGGAGAGATACCGATAGGCGTTCTATACGCAAACACGGGGCACATCGACACGAGCGGCGTTGCCGCCCACATAGCCCTCGAGGAAGTAAACGAGTACGTGGAAGACCTCGGTCTGGACCTCGAGTTTGTGTTTATAGAGGAGTGCTCTGAAGGCGAGGCAACCATCGCGCTTGAGAAGTTCCAGAGCATGGTCGCCCAAGGCGTCAAGGCAGTGGCGGGCCCCAACTGGAGCAGCCAGTGCAAAGCCATCAAAGACTACGCCGACTCTCACGAGGTAGTGGTGTTCAGCGATGGCTCGACCTCACCGGTCATGGCCCTCCCGGACGACTACATCTTCAGGCTCCCGGTAACAGACTCCACCCAGAACTCCGCTCTCGCCCCGGCGATCTATGACATGGGCATCAGGCATCTGATCATAGTCCAGAGGAACGACGCGTGGGGAGACGGCAACTACGAGACTATGTTGGAGCTGTTCGAGGCGGAGGGTGGGACCGTGGAGCATCGTCTCAGGTACGATGCCTCAAAGACCGAGTTCTCAGCTGAAGCCGCGGCTCTGAACGATGTGGTGAACGATCTGAACGACCAGTATGGAGCCGAAACCGTCGGTATCGCCGTTTGGTCCTTCGAGTTCTCTGCCATATTCGCGTCATGTGAAGAGTATCCGACACTTGTGGACTCTATCTGGTTCGGCTCAGACGGGTTCGGTAGATCCACGACGTTTGTAGACGAGCATCCGAACTCGTATGAGACCGATTTCCTAGCCATGATTATGGGTACGGCGAAGTCCAGCAGGTTCGAGGCCTTCGAGGAAAAGTTCATGGAGAGATCCGGTAGACGTCGGGCATCAACCTATAACACACACATGTACGACATAGTGTGGATACTTAGCAAGGCGATCTTAGAAGCCGGGAAATACGATGGTGCTGTCATCAAGGAAGTGCTTCCGACGGTCTCCGAGCAGTACTGGGGTGCGTGTGGATGGACCCAGCTGAACGAGAACGGTGACAGGGCGACTGCGAGCTATGAGCTCTGGACGGTTGCACTCAACGAGACATCCGGCAACGCTGGATGGTACCTTGCGGCCACATACGACGCGGCCTCAGGGTCACTGACATGGATAACGGAACCCCCGAGATAAGAGCGTAACAAGATTCCCTCTTTTTTTTATTTACGTGCGGTTATTTTAGGTTTGACGCGGGAGAGAACTCACTTCCGCAGCAATCGTTTGATGATGGTTTTCTCTGGCTCGGTCTGCTTCTCCGGGAGTTTTATGCCCCTCTCCCTAAACTCGTCTTCTACCTGTTTGTAGTTCAGTCCCCTCATCTTGGTGGGCCTCTCCGGGATGAGCCCTTGGGGGCGGAAGATTATGATCAGTAATAGCATGACGCCTATCATGATCTGCTCTAGCCACTGAACCTGGAAGGGAACATAGGCTTCGATGCTGTGCTTGTAGAATATTATGAGCCGTCTGAGCGTTATGAAGATGAAAGTGCCCACTGTGGCTCCCATGTTGTTGCCCACCCCGCCCACCATGAACATCAGCCAAGGGTAGAAAGTCCAGGCGGACCTGGTGTACGAGGTGGAAAGGACGGCGTGGATGTAGAATCCGTACAGAACCCCCGCGATGGATGTGAGGGAGGAGCACAGTACGACGATCTTCGTCCTGATCCCGACGACGTCCTTGCCCACGCATTCGGCGCTAACGGGGTTCTCCCTGACGGCCCTTACGACCCGCGCCAGCGGAGACGTGCTCAGGGATTGGAGAAGGAGGAAAACGGCCAAGGTGAACAGACCCGCGATGAGCAGGTACCCCTCTTTCCTGAAGCCGCCCATCCAGACGAAAGCGTCCGGCACGTGGACCCAGAAGGTGCCGCCGACCAGCGGATAGTAGTTCATGCCGATGACCCGCACCGCCTCCGCCATGCCTATGAAGACTATTATCAGGTAGCTTCCCCGCAGCCTGATGGCCGGCCTGGATGCTATATACCCGAGGCAGGCGTTCAGCACCAGTGATATGGCTATCATGAGAAGGAAGATGCCTACGCCTGTGACCGGGTCGTGGGCTAGATGCGCGTTGATCTCGTCGGTTATCTTCGAGTTCTCGTACATGAAATCCAGCTCGGGGTAGACGTCGTACCACCACCTGAGTATCCTGCCCGCGAGCGCCCCCACCACGTAGCCGCCTCCGGCAACCGACAGGGATATCCCGAAGTGGGGTATCCCGGTGTACCCGTACATGAAGTTCAGGTTCATGGTGACTATCAGGTAGAGCAGGAAGAACATTATCAGGTCTATTATCCACTGGATTATGATCTCGTTGGTCACGGCGACTCCTTCCTCCTCACCCTCTTGGGCCTCAGATACCTTGCCCGAAGCTTATCTATCATGGACACTATCCCACCGGGCTCGTACATCAGTATCAACGACATCAACGTGAGGGGTATCAGCATCCTGTAGGCGCCCGCCCAGAGGCCCAGCTGCCTCATGAGCAGGTAGGACCCCCAGACCTCCAGCAGGCTGATCACGTAGCCGCCTATCATGGCGCCGTAGATGCTAGATAGGCCGCCGACGACGCTCGCCGCGAATATGCTCGTGGAGAGCATGCCCCCTGATCCCGGCCCTGAAGAGAACCAGAGCGGGAGGAACGTCCCAGCTAGACCGGCAAGCCCCCCGGTTATCACCCAGGAGACTATGGATATCTTCTTCACGTTTATGCCAAGGACAGCCGCCAGAGGCGCGTTCTCCACCGTGGCCCTCATGGCGATGCCGAACTGGGTCCGGGTCAACACGATGTGCAGAGTAACTATTACCACCAGTATGAGGGAGGTGGACACCAAGAGGACGCCAGGGAACTCGCCCACACGGAAATCGTTCACCCTCAGCATGAACGCCCTGGAGTAGATGCCCAGGACGTTACGCACGTAGTCGGCGTAGATCTGTATACCGGCGAGGAATATCTGCTGGAGCGCAAGCAACGAGATGGTCAACAGTATGGGGCCGGCGCCGTACTTGGTCAACGTGTTCACGACCCCCAGGTAGACCACTAACGCGAGGAAGGCCCCGAGAACGAACCCGAAAGGCATGGCGATGTAAGGGCTTATCTCAAGAATCCTGACCATGGTGAAAGTGCAGTAGACGCCCAGGACCGCGAACGTGCTCTGCGCGAAGTTGGGCACCCTGGATATCATGTAGACGAGGGTGAAGCCTATGCTCATCATGGTGACGCAGTTAGCGTAGACCAGAGCATCCTTGATAATGGGGGGAAACATCGAATATTATAGTTACATTGAATATAAAATGTTTAGGAGTAATTACTGAAAAACATTAAAAATTAGCATTTTGTACCTTAATTTTTTAAATATCTATGTAGTCTAGTCCAGAGATAATTTTTTATGATTTAACCAACAATATAACTAGATACATATTGTCTCAACCGGTTCTCTCCATAAAAAACATGACCAAGAAGTTCGGAGAGTTCAAGGCTGTAGACAACCTTTCTATGGACATAGAGAAAGGGAAAATAACCCTCGTCATAGGCCCAAACGGCAGCGGCAAGACGACCATGCTTAACTGCGTCTCGGGGCTGTACAAGGCCGACGAGGGCCGGGTCTTCTTCAGGGGAGAAGACGTCACGGACGACAAGACTCATGAACTCGTTGAGAAGGGGCTGGTCCGGACGTTCCAAGTCTCGTCGCCGTTCACGCGTCTCACCGTGCTGGAGAACCTCCTCGTGAGCTACGGGTTGAACACGGGCGAGAAATTCAAATGGGCCCCCTTCAGCAGCAAATGGAGGAACGAGGAGAAGGAGGCCATGGAGAAAGCCTACAGGGTCCTCGAGCTGCTGGAGATAACGGAGCTTGCGCGTGACCCCGCCTACACCCTGAGCGGCGGGCAGCTGAAGCTGCTGGAGATCGGTAGGGCGTTGATGACCGACGCCAAGATGATCCTTTCGGATGAGCCCGCCGGCAGTGTGAGCGTGTTGCTTGCTGAGAAGATATTCTCCCACATCAGGGAGCTCTGCAGGAACCAGGGGCTCGACTTCCTGC
Source organism: uncultured Candidatus Bathyarchaeia archaeon (assembly GCA_964347405.1). GTDB lineage: Archaea > Thermoproteota > Bathyarchaeia > TCS64 > TCS64 > RBG-16-57-9. The sequence continues at coordinate 7,149 of CAYFYM010000299.1, forward strand.
TCATAGAGCATAGGCTGGACATCGCCTCGAAGTACGTAGACTACGTGTACGCGATGGACAACGGGAGCGTGCTATCCCACGGTAAACCCAGCGACGTGTTCGAGGACATCAAGGTGATAGAATCTTATCTGACTGTGAGAAGATGATAGAAGCAAGAGGCATCAACGCGGGGTACGGGCCGGCCCAGGTCTTGTTCGACTTCGATTTCAGCCTAGGAGAGCGGGAGAAGGTCGCCATCATAGGGCCCAACGGCAGCGGCAAGTCCACGCTTCTGAAGACGTTCATGGGGTTGACGACGCTCTACTCAGGGGAGATAGAGTTCATGGGGCAGGACATCAGGACCCTGGAGCCTTACGAGAGATCGAACCTGGGGCTAGCCTATCTCCCCCAGGTGGGGAGCACCTTCGAGAACCTGACCATAACGGAGAACCTGAGGATGGCTGGCTACGGGTTTCCGAAGGAGCAGAGGAACGAGCGGATGGAGGAGGTCCTAGACGTCTTCCCTATACTCAAGGACTACGTCCACGACACGGTTAAGGTCTTGAGCGGCGGCATGAGGCAGATGCTCGCCACCTCCATAGCCCTCATGAGGAGGCCCAAGGTCATGATGTTCGACGAGCCCACCGCGAGCCTCGCCCCCAACCTCGCCGAGGAGGTCCTCGACAAGATATTCGAGATGGAGGAGCAGTTCGACATAACAGTGATCTTCGTGGAGCAGAACGCCGCCATGGTTCTGGAGAGATGCGACACCGCGTACCTAATCGTAAATGGCAGGAGGGCGTACGCGGGGGACGCCAAGAAGCTGCTGAACCACCCCAGGTTCGGGCAGATATTCCTCGGCGTCGAGTCCTACGAGGAGCCGCCCGCGCCCCAGGTCTAACCTTTTAACCCTCTCTTCGACCATTCATATCTGGTCTGGATCAGGAATTGGAGCTTAGAGAGCTGGTGTTCCCGGCGTACAGGTGGCGTGTCAGGGTCTACGCGCTCATCCTGTTCGTGGTTTTTGACTACCTCCTCACATGCCTGTATATCGAGGGCTTCGGCGACGAGGCAAACAGGGCGGTGAAGGCTTTCATGGTCTACCTCGACAGCGTCCCCATGGGGCTCGCGGCGTTCACGCTGGCTTTCTACGGCCCCGTGTACATCACGCTGTGCTACCTGTCGAACAGGGACTGGAGCAGGGTGAGGGAGGCGGAGTTCTTCGAATCCCTGGCCAGACGCATCCGCCCCGTCTACGACGTCCTCCTCGGGCTTGGGGTGGCGGCCAGACACTTCGACGGCGGCATGAGCTGGGTATACCCCCTGGAGAGCGGGCTCTGGATACCCGTAGGCTTCGTCCTCTACCTCACGCTGGTGCACTTCGGCACCATGTGGTATGAGCTGGGGCGATGAGCGTCAAGCCCTGCGGGGCCTCCTCAGGGCGATGTACAGCCCCACCAAAGCCAGGGCGGCGACCGTGTACAAGGGTAGCGGCGTGTTGTTCTCGTCTTCGGCGTCGTTTAATGGCGTGGCTTGTATCTGCACCGTCATGCTCTGTGACTCGTCCAGCAAGGGTTTCTCCACATTCCTTTCCTCGTACCCTGTCTTGGTGACCGTGACGTTGTAGCTCCCCGCCTCCATGCCGGTGAACGAGGCCACGCCGTACCCGTCCGTCGTCGTGTACGCGGCCTGCCCCCCGCCGTACCTGGTCAACGCGACGGACGCCTCTGACACGGGCTCCCCCTCGGGGTCGACGACCGTCACGTCCAGCTCGCACGTCATGGGCTTGAAACGTATCTCGTCCTCGTAGTCGCAGTTCTCTATCTCCGCCCTCGCCTCGTCGAGGTAGAAAACGAACCTGAAAGCCGAGTCCGAGACGTGTACCCGGGAGTCGTCGTAGAGGAGTATCTCGATCATGGTGCAGTCGTCCACGCGGGCCGCCGAGCCGTCGATGAGGAACAGGTAGCAGAGCTGGGAGCCGTTGACGGTTGCCACGGTCTCGTTGAGGCAGTGGAGAGCCCAGAGGTACGAGCCGCCGATGCTCACCCGGGACCTGTTCTCGCATATAACGTGGGTCCTCCTGAGCTCCGAGTCGACCATAGTCAGGCTCGAGTTCCTCACACTGAAGTAGAACATGTTGTCCACTGCCACCACGCTGCTGTTTCTGAGCGTGATCGACGCGCCTTCCTCCACCAGGATCCCGTGCTCGTAGTACCCCGAGTGGTTGAACACTATCTCCGTGTCTATGAGGACCAGCGTGGCCCCTTTCCTCACAACTATGTCCCCGGGGGGCTCCATGCGCTCCCCACGTATCGTCTGTGTCCCGCCCTTCACGACGATGTCGGGGTTTGACCAGGTGTAGGCCGAGGCCGCCGTCGACGACGAAACCAACACAGCCAGTAAGAGGGCGGCCTTGGCTTCCCATCCGAGCGCTGGTTTCATTCGGCTGTGTCTCCGGCTAACTGGCGGCTGTGAAAGATATTCTGCCTTCTGGTGTTTTTAATGATTCTTTAAATATCCACGTCTTTTTGAGTAGCCTAGATGGCCGGGTTTACACGGAAAATAAGCCGCTTCATGTTCGCGACGCTATCCTTTGCGCTCTGCCTCGCGGCAGCCCTAGCCGCGTCTGCGCCGGGCTCCAACGGCTCGCCGACGCCCCTAGACACCACGATCATCGACGAGGACACCACCATGGCCGACGGCCTCGTCCTCGACGGCGACATGTCTATGAGGGTCGAGAACTGCAGCCTGGACGTCGAGGGCGGGGTCACGGTCAAGGGGGGCGCCCGTCTAACGCTCAGGAACGCGGAGATAAGGCTGATGGAGCCGGAGGAGGCCGAGCCGCCGGCGCATGGCTACTGGTTCGACGTCCAAGGCGACTCGGTCCTTGAGATGGTGAACGTGTCCATCGAGACAGCCTTCTTCAGGGGCTTCAGGATAAGGGTCTCTGACAGGGCGGAGCTGAGGCTCCGGGGCGTCTACTCCATGGACTGGTATGGGCTCACCTGCCGCGGAGGCTCCACCGTGTCCGTCGAGGACTCCACCTGCTGGTCCACGTTCAACATGGGCGACGACAGCACCCTGACCGCGTCGGGTTCAAGGGTCTACGGGGTGAACGTCACCGACCGCGCCGAGGCGCGCCTCGAAGGCGTCTACGCCACCACCGCGTCGGTCATCGGCGGCGGCTCCCTCCACATCCAGAACTCGACCATAAGCTCCGAGACGCGGGGGCTGATCATCGGGCTCGGCGAGGAAGCGGAGCTCACCTTCGCGGGCTTCCCCGCGTCGCCCACCGGGATAGATTACTGGCACCTCGACGACTGGTCTCTGGCGGGGGGCGACGTCGCTGCGCTCAACGTCACCCTCGACGACGTCTACTTCAGGAACGTGAGGCTCGACGCTGGCCGGGGAGCCGACTTAGAGATGATCGACGTGGACGCCCCTCTGGAGGTCACGTGCAGCGGCGACGCGTTGTCGGTGAAGGGCTCCTTCATCGACGGCGTCAAGCTGGAGGGCGGCTGCGACTTCTCCGCTGAGGACGTCTCCCTCTCCTGGCTGGAGGCGTGGACGCAGTCGACGGCATCTTTGAAGGCGGCGACGGTTCAGAGATCGGAGCTCCATAACCGTAGCGTGGCCTCGTACGTTTCATCAACCGTGGGCTCGCTGAGCAGCGGCGACGCCGCGGTCGTGTTCATGTGCGGCTCGTCGCTCCCGGAGGATTTGCTGGTGGCCGGCGACTCGGCGGTGATCCATTTTTCTCAGCCGGTCTCAGCCGCCCTGCTGGGGTACGACTCTGAGGAGGGCGCTCTGGAGGTGGGGCTGGAAGGGCTTCACGCTGAGACAGAGTTGACCGTCGTGCTTGACAGGGACAGGGTGAGGAGCAGAAGCGGGCTGGGCGTGCTGCTCGACGGCGAGCAGACGGAGTACAGGGTGGTCGACGAGAAGGGTCTGAGCTACGTCTCGCTTCGAGTGTCTCCTGGGGTGGCTCGTCTCTCGGTCGACTTGGGGGCCCCGCCTCCGGAGCGGGTGCCTTTCCTGGAGACGCTGGTGGGGCAGCGTCTGGTTACCTTATTATTGGTGTTGCTGTTAGTTGTCTTCGTGTTGCTGACTTGGAGATGAGTTTGAACCTTCGACGTGGATACGTGTTGACCGTCTCTCTGGTGTTCTTATCCGCCGTCGCCTTCTCGGCGCCCTCCGTATGGGGGTGCACCACGGTCCTCGCGGCGGGGAACGCCACCGTAGACGGCTCCATCATAATCGCGAAGAACCGGGACCTCTCCGAGTACGAGGTGCAGTGGTTATACAGGGCTCCCCCGAAGCGCCACGCCCCCGGGGAGACCGTGAATCTTCAGTACGTCGTGATCCCTCAGGCGGGGAAGACGTTTGGCTGGGTGGGCTCGAAGTCGTACGACAAGAAGTGGGGGGTCGGTATGGGGATCAACGAGTGGGGCGTGGTGGTGGCGGACAACGACGCGCCCACCCGGGAGCCCCTGGAGGGTGATAGGGGGCTCCACGACAACGATGTATGCCGCCTGGTGCTGGAGCGCTCCAGGACGGCGCACGAGGGGGTCCAGCTCGTCGGCTCGTTGATCGAGGAGTACGGGCACTCGTATGTTGGGCAGATCTACTGGATAGCGGACCCGGGTGAGGCGTGGATCGTGGAGTGCGCCGGGCGCCACTGGGCGGCGGTGAGGGTGACGGACGGCGTAGCGGTTAGGGCGAACCAGTACCAGATAACGAGGGCGTGGGACATGGGGAGCAGCGACCTCGTGGAGTACGCGGTGGACAGGGGCTGGTGCGAGTCGGCCGACGACTTCAGCTTCGCCGAGTGCTACTCCAAGATGGGGTACCCGTACAGGAGCTCCCAGACCCGTGTGGAGCGGGGGCTTGACCTGCTCGACGGGAAAGACGGTTTACTCACCCGGGAGGACCTGATGGCGGTGCTCATGGACCACTACGAGGACACCCACATGTACAGGTCGCCCCACGGCAACGACATGTACAGGACCATATGCAGCAGGAGGACCGTGTCGGCGATGGTGGCCCAGCTGGAGCCGGGCCTCCCGCCGGGGATGCAGGTCATGTGGTACTGCATGAGCAGCCCCTGCGTGGGCGTGTTCATGCCGGTCTACTCGAACGTCTCGAAGATACCGGAGCCCTACGTCACGGGAGAGGGGCCTGAGGGGCTCTCCGGGTACGACGAGGGGTCGGCGTGGTGGGTCTATAAGATGCTGCAGGTGTCGGTTGACGAGGACTACGCTGAGCGGCAGCCGCCCGTCAGGGAGATGTGGGACAGGGTCTACGCCGCCGCTTCCTCCGAGGCGGAGGAGGTGGAGGGCGCCCTACTGGCGCTTCACGGGGACGGAGAGGCGGCTGAGGCCAGGCGGCTGATGGACGGGCTGGTGGAGGCGAGGCTCTTGGGGGGCTACGAGTCGGCGCTGGAGACGGTGAAAGGGTTCACCGAAGAGGGGCCCGGGGAGCCGATGGAGGAGGCAGAGGACAAGACGCTCATATACCTGGGCCTCGCGGGGGTGCTGCTCGTGGTCGGCGGCGTGCTGCTCAACTACATCATGAAGGTCGGGAAGAGCGGTTG
>CAYFYM010000300.1:0-2605 GCA_964347405.1 uncultured Candidatus Bathyarchaeia archaeon
TAAGCGTTATGGATGAGAGCAGGAAAACGGATACGATTAATGTTTTCGTTATCTCTTTGGCGTCTTTGTCTTTCATGTCGGTGTACCGTTACGGTGGAGAATGGATATGTATGATGCCGGAGAGAGAATCTGCATTTCAGCCTCTTTTCAGATTTTAGGTAAGAAAAAGTCTTTTTACGGTTCATAGGTGATTATTTTAACTTAAAATAATTGATCTGTGTTCTATGTTGTTAAATTTACCTTTTTATCTGATCTTGGATTATTAAGAATAACCTTTTTTAATTACCTCTTATGCCCCGTGTTGAACCACCCGAGGATCGCGAAAGCTTTACTACCCGCAGTTCCGGAGCGTTAAAGGATGCTCCCCAGCACGCTACACACGATCCTGGCCACCGTCGCCATAAGCCTAACCGGGTTCATAGGCTTCTTCACGCTCAGCCTCAGAGAGAAGACCCTCCACCGGCTGCTGTTCGTTCTCGTGGCCTACAGCGCCGGCACCATCCTCGGGGCCGCCCTCTTCGACCTGCTGCCCGAGGCCGTGGAGCTTGTGGAAGAGCATCTGGTCTTCCCCATCATAGCAGCCGGCTTCGTTTTCTTCCTCTTCCTAGAGAGGGTCATCTACTGGTACCACGGCCACGGACACGAGTACGAGCGCAGCGAGGAGAAGGTCACCAAGGGGTTCGCGTACCTGAACCTCGTAGGCGACTTCATTCATAACTTCATCGACGGGATGATAATAGCGGCGGCGTTCATCAACGGGTTCGTCGTTGGGCTCACCACCGCCGTCGCCGTCCTCTTCCACGAGCTCCCCCAGGAGATGGGGGACTACGGCATACTGGTCTACGCTGGCATAGAGAGGCGGCGGGCGCTGTTGATGAACTTCTTGGCCGCCGTCAGCGTGATAATCGGAGGCGTCTTCGGCTCCCTGTTCATCGCCTCGGTTGAGAAGCTCGACGGCTGGATGGTGGCCTTCAGCGCAGGCGCGTTCCTGTTCCTATCCGCGTCGGAGCTCATACCCGAGATGCGTGAAGAAGACGACAGGGGGAGGTCTGTTATACAGCTGGCGATCCTGGTGCTCGGGATGCTCACCATATACGGCCTGGGGCTGGTTTTCCCCCACGAGTGACCAAGACATCTAAATCCCCGTCCACGGATGTATCGTCGATGAAGGTAGTCAAGCCGGACGAGAAGGGGCTCAAAGAGGCCGCCGCCACCATGCTTGCAGGCGGCGTCGTCGTCTACCCCACGGAGACGTTCTACGGGCTGGGCTGCCTGCCCAGCGACCCAGACGCGTCGAGGCGTGTATGCAAGATAAAAGGCAGGGCCGACAAGGCGCTGCCCCTCATCTGCGGGAGCGTGGAGGCGGCTAGACGCGTCGTGGAGTTCAACGCGGCGGCGGAGCTGCTGGCCCGGAGGTTCTGGCCGGGGCCCCTCACCCTGGTGCTGCCGAGCAGGATGAACTACCCCATGTGGGTCACCCACGGCAAGAAGACGCTGGCGGTCAGGGTGTCGAGCAACGAGGTGGCCAGGAGGCTCGCGTCCATGAGCGCCGGCGTGATCGTGAGCACCAGCGCCAACAAGACAGGCGAGGAGCCGCCGAGGACGGCGAAGGAGGCTGCCGACCAGATCGGCAGAGAGGTGGACGTCGTGGTGGACGGCGGCATGACCCCAGGCGGCAAGCCCTCGACCATACTGGACCTGACGAGCGACGAGCTCTGGATACTGAGAAGCGGACCGGTGACAGGCAGACAGATAAGGGAGGCCCTGAGGGGCTAGAGCCTCCAGCCCTTCTCCACGAGGAGGGCGATGTTCCGGTCCAGGGGGGCGCCCACGGCCCTGGCCGTCGGCTCGCACTTGGTCCTGAAGATGTACATCAGCGGGCAGGGCGCAGGGTACTCCGTCAGCGTCTCCCAGTTGGCCATCCCCTTGGCTACGATGATGTCGGCGGATTGGACGCGTTCCAGGAACCAGCCCGGGCTCTCGTCCAGCCAGGTGCCCATGGCCGCCATCCCCGTGGTGATCACCTCGTCGGCGGCCTCCGTCATGCCGACCTCCTCCGCGTCCCTCATGGTGGCGTCGTTGACTATGGGGCCGCTCTTGACGGCGACGGTGACGTGGGCGCCCAGCCGCCTCAGCTCCTCGACCACCAGGGTGTCGAAGGCTATCTCCCCTGCGTTGTCGGTCAGGTACAGAATCCTTGTATCCTCGTCTATGAGGTTCTTCAGCTTGTCCGTGCAGTCGATATACAGGCCCTCGTCCAGGAGTTCCATGGCGGCGTCCATGTCGCTGTTGCTCCCGGGGACGTCGTAGTCGACGACGTTCCCGAGGCAGCTGATGAGGCAGGCGGCCCTGAGCCTCTCGGAGTCAGGCTTTTCCTCGACGTACTCCCGGAGACCCGTTAGCAGCTCCAACGCGTGCATGTTGGCCTCACGTTTCTGGTCCCGATAGGGGTCGTCGCATCCTGTGACACGGGCGATGAGCCAGCCCCGCTCCGTGCCCACCACGCTTGGAACGGCATCGGGTCCGTACTCGTCCCCCATGAGCTTGAGGAGCGCCTCCATGGCCTGGCGTCGGGTCTCCTCGTCCTCGGTGCTCAGCCTGATCA
>CAYFYM010000301.1:0-7704 GCA_964347405.1 uncultured Candidatus Bathyarchaeia archaeon
AACCCGTCCGAGCCCGACGCCGCCGAGAAGGTCAGAAAGGCCGCCAATGACGGCTTCAAGGGGATAAAGCTGTACCCGTCGTCTTGGCGCGGCTTTAAGGTCTACGACGACGCTGTCTACCCGGTCTACGAGGAGTGTCTGAGACGCGGCCTGCTGGTTTTCCTCCACTTCGGCATAACCATCGGGGGCCAGGCCGACCTCAGGAACGGCAACCCCATAGACATACAGGTGCCCAGCAGAGACTTCCCCGGCCTCAGGTTCATAATAGCCCACTTCGGCGCCGGGTTCTTCAGGGAGGTCCTGCTGATGCAGTACCAGGCCGACAACGTGTACATGGACAGCAGCGGCAGCAACAGCTGGATTAAGTACCTGCCCTACGACCTGGACCTAAAACAGGTATTCAGGAAGGCGGTGCAGGCGGGCGGCAGCCGCAAGGTTCTCTTCGGCACGGACAGCACGTTCTTCCCGCGGGGCTGGAGATTCAACATACTCAAGGCACAGTACGGCGCCTGCAGAGAGCTCGTCGCCGACGGCGTGCTCACCGACGAGGACGTCCACAGGATATTCCACGACAACATACTCGAGTTGACGGGTTTCAGGCCCCGCGTGTAGAGAGATCATTTATCCCAGCACCGACAGACACTAGGCTCAATGGAGGAACGGGATAGAGAGCGGCTGCTTGGGCTACTGTATGTCACCATATTCCTCAACGCCACTGGGCTGGGCACATGCACGTTCCTGCTGCCGGTGTTCGCCGAGACCATCGGGGCGTCGTACACCGACCTCGGCGTCATGGGCGCGGTGGGGAACATAGCCTACACCGTGATAACAATGGCCTGCGGGCTGCTCCTCGACCGGTACGAGAGGGTCAGGCTGTACACGGCATTCACCCTCGCCGCAGGCTTGACCATAACCCTGTTCGCGTTCACGTCGACCGTCAAGCAGCTCACCGTCATGCGGGGGCTCCTCGGCGTCTTCTCGGCCACCTTCTGGGTCTCCGCCAGCACCCTGACTGCAGACATATCCCCCAAGAGAACCCTGACCAGGTCCATGGGGCGCTACAACCTCGCGTGGATCACAGGTTTCACCGTGGGGCCCCTAGTGGGCGGAGTAGTCTCTAAAACCTATGGGTTTCAAGCCTTCTTCGCGTCCCTGGCGTCCCTTCTATTGCTGAGCTTAATCATAGTGTCGACAAAGTTCATGGGAAGAGTCGAGCTCCGGGCCGAGTCAAGATCCGGGTCCATCGAGTTGGGTAGCCTCAGGGGCCTGATGCTATCATACGTTACGCTGCTGCCTTTCACCCTCGTCCTCGGGATCTACATGGCCATCATGCCCGGGCACATGAGCGTGGCGGGGCTTTCATCCTCGTTGATCGGGTTTCTCATAACCATGACCAACGGCGTGAGGGGGCTCATGTTCATGTGTGTGCGCCGCTTCGTTGCCTGGGGCACAAGGAAATCCGTCTCCGCCGCAGCTTTTCTGCTGGCGGCATCCATGTTCTTGGCGAGGCTGGCGTCCGGTCTCATGGGGTTTGCCCTCCCTCTTTTCCTCTACGGCGTGGGGTCCGGGATAATGACGCCGGTGGTGCTCGACTTCATAGCCAAGAGGACGTCGGAAGAAGCCCTCGGATCCGCCATGGGCGTCCACGAGGGGGTCTACGGAGTCGGGATGTTCATCGGCCCATTCGCCGGAGGCTTGATCGCCGACGTCTACGGCGCCTCAACAATGTACGCCCTTCTTGTAGGCGCATCCATACTCATCCTACCGCTCGGGTACCTCATGACCTCGCCCGAGAGAGGCGGCCGACGCACCTCAACGCTTTAAACACGCCGAGCGTCTTCATCCTCGTGCCTAGACGAAGACGACGGCGAGGGTACCCCATCGCGGTGATGATAGGCATCCAAGACGATGAAGCCGTCATCTGGAACATCTACAGCGAGTCCGTGAAGCCCTGGCAGAGAATGACAGAAGAATCACACTACGATCTACACGAGTCCATAGTCGACGCGCTGCGGCCGAATATCAAGCAGGGAGTGAAGTCCGTGTTAGTCTCTTCTACAGAAGAGAAGGAATACTCCGGCTTCATGGACCACGTGGAGAAACATCACAGCTGGCTCCTCAAGGGGTGGGAGCTGAACAAGGCCACCTTCGAGTACGTCCCCGTAGCCGCGATGAATGAACGTCAGGTCCGAGAAATCGTCAAGACGAACAGCTTCAAGGAGAAGCTTTCGAAGGCGTCCAGCAGAGACCTGGTAAACGTCATGAAGGTCCTTGAGGAGCGTCTGAACGACCCCGAAAAAATAGATACGTTACTGTTCAGCCTAGAGGAGGTAGAGGCACACGTATACGGTGGCGGCGGCGCAGATTACCTGCTGGTAACCGACGAGTTCCATGAAAGACACAGGAGAAGGACGCATAGGCTTCTCCAGATCTCATCAAACAAGAGAGTTAAAACCAACATAATCCCATCCGACACGGCGGCCGGCGCCAGGTTGACGCAGTTCGGCGGCCTCGTCCTGCTAACCAGCAATAATTGACAACCATTTATCATCAGAACCCTAGAATTTCAGTTTGGTTATCCGTGCAACATGAGAGCCACCCATTTTTTACTTAATTTTTCTGTATAGTTATTTATTTAATATGATAGAAACAACTCAGAAAAACACCGGGGAAAACGGCTAACACTCTCAAGAAACAGGGACAACGGGTACACAATCAACCAGAGAGAGTGATTACACATCCTCTATGAAGCTCTGAGCCTCGTCAAGGAAGACGCTCGGCTTATACGTTTCCAGCTGCCGGATGCCCATCTCCTTCAACCTCTTAAGAGACTCCTTGGTGTATGGCCTGAAAATCGATTTGTGGGCAAGAGGAGAGACGCAGGCGCAGACCCGAACACCCTGGTCCACCATCCTTTCAATAATGTAGTAGTTCTGCTCGTTTTCCTCGGTCAGCTCCCCGGGCTGTGTGAGCACGAAGTCGCTGAATATGAAGACGAGTCTGTCGCTTCGGTCGGTTATCTCGGTGATCTGGTCGTGGGCCCACTGGAGGCTCTTCCCAGGTACCGTGCCGCCCCACGTCATCTTGGTGAGGCCGCCGCCGAACCGTTTCTCCATCTCCGTGGTAGTCATGGTCACCATGCCTATGAGGTCCTCAAGAACCGGGGTGACGTTGATCTCCTCGTAGAGGTCCTTCACTATGTGGCTGTTGGACTCGTAGAGGCATAGCCCATACTTCTCGCGGCGTAGCCCCCACATGAGGGGCACCATGCTGAGGACGCTGTAGCTGATGCTGTTGATGCCCTCCAGGTCGTAGAACATGGTGTTGCTGATGTCCAGAATGTAGATGACTATCCGTTTCTGCCTGTCGGGCTGCCTCATCATGAAGTCGTCGTACCTGATCTCCTCCACACTGCGGCCCAAGTCCAGTATGTTCTCGAGGCTCCGCTCCTCGTCGATGAGGTCGGGGTCCTCTCCCTGCTGGAACGGGGTGATACTCCGGTGCTTGGCCCAGTCCTCCTTCCTCTCGAACTCCCGCCCGAGCTTCAGCAGCTTCTCCTTCAGCAGCTCCGCCAGTATCCTGCGGGTCTCCTCGCTCTCGGAGGTCTTCATCGCCCTAACGCCGGCCTTGACGATCTCGTCCTCGCCGGGCCCGACGCCTATGTCCGGCTTGTTCTGGAGGCTGTCGAACTGGTCCACGGTGCTGTTGTGGGCGGCGGCGAAGTCGTTCTCTTGCCCTATGCCGTGCGGCGTAACGTAGACCTCTTCCTGCATCTTCTTGGAGAGGAGGCTCATGAAGTCCTCGCCTGTGTATTCGTACTCGGGCTCCTGTTCCTCATGCTCAAGGTTGACGAGTATCTCCGCCGCTATCTTCTCCGCGACTCGCTGACACTCCACGTGGGACGTCACCACCGCCGCGTTCAGGAGATCGTTGAAGCCGAGGTATCCCTGCCTCAGGTAAGGAGGCAGCAGGAGCCTGCCCATGTTGATGCCCTGCCGGGGGCTCGGCTTGGCCTCGCAGTCTCGGCTCACACGCATTCTGGTTATGAACTCGGGTATGAAGTAGTGCGCGTACCTGAAGGGGTACCTCATGTACGCGTTGTCCTGCACCTACGCGAGTCTCCTCTCAACTATGTCGTCGACGACCATTGACGCCGTCTTCCCCTCGTCCCTCACCCGCATCTCCTTCCCGAGCACCGCCGGCGCGAAGAACCTTATGGCTGCGTCCTCGCTCTCGAACCTGCCAAGGTAGCGGTTCACCAGCCTCGTGAGGAAGATGCCTGAACGGGGCGAGGCCGGGACCTCGAGTGAAGGCGTGTGCCTCGTCTCGTCGACGATGTCGTATATCTTCTCAAGCGCGCTCGTGGGGAGGCTGAACGCGGGCGTGTTCTCCATGATGATCTCCATCTCGGTCTCCCGGGTCGGGTAGCCGAGCCTGATCCAGCAGCCAACCCTGTCCACGAGGACCTTGCTGAGCCTGTACGTGCCGGCGGTCTCTATGGGGTTCTGGGTGGCCACGAAAGCGAAGTTCTCGTGGGCCTTCACCATTCCCAGTGGGAACAGGTGGTAGTGCCTCTCCTCCAAGGGGCTGATGAGGCTGTTCTGGCAGAACTCGGTGGCCCTGTTGAGCTCCTGCGCGACGAAGAGGCCTCCCTCCACCATGGCTCTGATGAGGGGCCCAGGCTCGAAGCTGCTTATGTTCCTGCCGTTCCTGACGACCAGCGCCGGGTCGAAGGCCCCTATGAGCCTGCTGGGGGTGACGTTCTCGTCGAAGAAGACCTCGTGGAAGCTGCGCTCCGTGTCCTCCGCCACCTTCCTCGCTATCAGGCTCTTGCCGACGCCGGGGGGCCCGACGAGGCACGGCGTTATCCCGGTGTCCAGGCTGTCACGTAGCAGATCATAGGCTTTCTGGTACTGTCCCTTGAGCACCACCTGGTGCTCTATCTTGATGTTCTCGACGATGCTCTTCTCAAGCATCTTACGGAAGCCCTGTTCCCGTTCAGCCATCATGATTGGTCCAACACTTTAGTATGCCGTCTAATAAAAAGGTTAGACAGCTAACCTAAAAGTATCGCAGTTTTAAGGGATAAAACGACGTAAAAGGGGCATTCAGGGTTTCTAGGACGTTCTAGAACACTTTAAATTCCAGTGTTAATCGTTTGATGTGAAATCGTTATTCTTAATAACCGACATGGGTTAGAGTAACGATTCACGTAGAGGGAATACATTGATCGAAATAAGGTTACACGGTAGGGGCGGACAAGGAGCGGTGACCGCTTCGAGGATCATCGCCACTGCTGCCTACGAGGAAGGCATGTACTCTCAGGCCATCCCCATGTACGGAACGGAGAGGCGTGGGGCGCCGCTGACCGCCTTCGTGAGGATCGACGACGTGCGCGTCAGGGAGAGGGAGCTCGTCCATAACCCCGAGATCAGCATCGTACTCGGCCCCCTCAGCGCTAAGCAGCAGGCGGTCGGAGACAACCTCAAGCCCGGCGGCTTGGTGCTTCTGAACACCGCTTATCCCCCCGAGGATGTTAAGCTAGGAGGAGACTTCAAGGTCGCCACTGTGGACGCCACAACAATCGCCCTCGAGACGCTCGGAAGGCCCATCACCAACACGGCCATACTCGGTGCGTTCGCCAAGGTCACGGGTCTACTCAAGGTGGAGTCCCTCGAGAAGGCCATCAAGAAGTACTTCCCCGGCAGGCTGGGCGACATGAACATCGCCGCAGTCAGGCGGAGCTACGACGAGGTCAAGGGACCCATCCAGGCGGTGGTCAAGGACGCCCCGGAGCAGAAGGTCGACATCCACGTCGGCGGCTACGGGGTGCTCCAGGACGTGTCCAGCTGGCGCGTCTTCACGCCCGAGATCGACGACGACAAGTGCATAGGATGCAAGGCGTGCTGGATATTCTGCCCCGAGACCGCGATACAGTGGGACGAGGAGAAGAACAAGCCGTACATCGAGTACAACAAGTGCAAGGGCTGCGGCCTCTGCGCTAACGAGTGTCCAGTAGACGCCATAGATATGGTGAGAGTGGAGGCATAGAAATGTCGTATGAAGTAATGGTAGGAAACAAGGCCGCCGCGACGGCTGTGAAGCTCGCAAAGGTTCAGGTGGCCAGCGCTTTCCCGATCACACCCCAGACGACCATCACCCAGTACCTGAGCGAGATGTACGCCGCGGGCGACTGGGACTTCGACTTCGTCAACGTCGAAGGCGAGCTCACGAGCCAGGTAGTCGTGCAATCGGCTTCAAGGGTGGGCGCCAGGACGTTCACGTGCACCAGCGGCCCCGGGCTACTGTACATGCATCACCCGATGCAGGTCACTGGAACAAGCAGGCTCCCGGTCGTCATGGCAATCGTCCACAGGGGTTACAAGGGCATGCAGCCCGACCATAGCGACCTCATGAGCCAGCAGTGGACCGGCTGGGGCCACCAGTACGTAGAGCACGCACAGGAGATCCTGGACAGCCTGCTCATGGCCTACAAGGTCGCCGAGGACGAGAGGGTGAGGATACCCATCGCCGTCGGCTACGACGGATACGTGCTAAGCTACACGGCTGAGCCCGTCGAGATACCTGACCAGGACGCTGTAGATGCGTGGCTGCCGCCGTACAAGCCCATGCCGAGCATACTCCCCGACGAGGTTGACCCGTCCACTTTCAGCAGAGGCTGGGGCGGCGGAGACCCGCAGATGCGGTGGAAGGTCCACCACGATGCGGTGCTGAAGATAGAGGACGTCCTCAAGGAGACCATGGACAGCTTCGAGAAGACCTTCGGCAGACGCTACGGCAACGGCATGATCGAGCCCTACAAGATGGAGGACGCCGACTGCGCCATAGTCGCCATGGGCACCATCGCGGGCACATGCAAGGCAGCCGTGGACAAGATGCAGAAGGAGGGCAAGAAGGTCGGCCTGATCAAGCTGAGGAGCTTCATCCCGTTCCCGGTGAACGACTTCCAGGAGTGGGCGAAGAGACTCGACGGCTTCGCCGTGGTCGACAGAAGCGTCTGCCCAGGCAAGGGCGGCCCCTCGTTCAGCAAGCTGAGGGACTCGCTATACGATCTAGACGACAAGCCCGTGACGCTGCAGTTCCACGCCGGGCTCGGCGGCAAAGAGGTCCGCGTGCACGACTTCGAGATGATCGGAGACAGGATACTCAAGGCCGCCGAGGGAGGCGAAGTGGAGCAGGTGACATGGGTTTAAGAGGCATGATGGAGGAGAGATGAGTAATGAGTGAAAGAATCACAAGGGCCCAGATACCGTTAAGCGAGATGACCATCACCCCCGGCAGCGCATGCCAGGGATGCGGCGCGGCTCTAGCCGCGAGGCTAGCCTTCAAGGCGCTCGGCCCAAACGTCATCAGGCACGGAATACCTTGCTGCCCGGACTCGGTCACGCAGACCCCTAGAGTCAGCACCGTGTTCGAGGGCGGCGGAGCCCAGCTCACAGGCACAAGCCGCGGGCTGAAGGCCATCGGCCGCGACGACGTCCTGGCCGTCGGGTTCTACGGCGACGGAGGCACATACGACATAGGTATGCAGGGGCTCAGCGCTGCAGCGGAGCGCAACGAGGACATTATCGTCATCACCAAGGACAACGAGGCCTACATGAACACGGGCAACCAGCGCAGCGGGGCCACCCCCAAGTACGCCAGGACCAGCACCAACCCCATCGGCCCCAGGAGCAGGGGCAA
>CAYFYM010000302.1:0-5647 GCA_964347405.1 uncultured Candidatus Bathyarchaeia archaeon
TGAAAACAGGGTTTGATTATAAGAAATCACGAAAACTGATGCAGGAAGCAGGGATCGACTGCATCATAGCCAACTCGCAGGAGAGCGTCTACTACACGTCCAATGCACCGATCTCGACCATAACCAATCTGAAGCGTTTCGCGGGCATAGTGCTCCCCGTAGATGAGGAGCCTCTGTTCGCCGTACACAGAAACGAGGAGGTCACCGCGAGGAACTCAACGTGGATAAAGGATCTACGGGTCTACGAGGGGGGCGAGTGGGAGTCCCTGAAGGCCATAGACTTCCTGGCCAAGGTGATCAAAGAAAAAGGGTTAGCCGGCAAGAAGATCGGCTTGGAGCTCATGGAGATGCCCGGCCTCTGGCTGGACCACCTGAGGAAGCTGCTGCCGGGGACGACATTCGTCGACGCCAAGCCCATACTGGACGTATTGAAGTCGATAAAGAGTCCCGAGGAGATAAAGCACCTAAGCGCGGCGAACATGGCGACGGCGAAGGCCATAACGGTGGCCTTCGAGATGGCCAGGCCGGGTGACACGGAGAGAGACGTGGCGCTGAACATGATCGACCTCACCCTCGAGTACGGCGGAGACACCGTTGCGTTCATGTGCTTCGGGGCGGGGCCCAACATCTTCGAGACCCACCCCGTCCCAGGGGACTACCGGCTGAAGAAGGGAGACCTCGTCCACACGGACTTTGGGTGTTTCTTCGACGGCTACTACTCGGACATCTCGAGGATGGCGGTGGTTGGGAAGCCCAACGAGACCCAGTTGAAGGCGTACGGGATCGCCGTGGAGGCGGAGCAGGCTACGGCCGAGGCGATGGTTGCCGGGGCGACGGTTATGGACGTCCACAACGCCGTGAAGGCGTTCTACAACTCCAAGGGATACGAGTACAACAGGGCGTTCATCGGGCACGCCATCGGCATAGGCGTCCACGAGTGGCCTTTCCTAGGCCCCGCCCACGGCGACTGGGTGCTGAAGCCCGGCATGTTCTTCCAGGTTGAGCCGGGGATGCTCATAGATGACGCGAAGATCCACACCGAGGACTCCTTCGTGGTCAAGCCCAAGGGCCCAGCCGAGAACGTGTCCCTGTACAGGGACGTGACGGAGCTACAGGTAATCAGGTAGCTCTCCTCTCCTAACCTCTTAACGAGGTTTTTCTTATTTCGCGAAGCTTTTTCTTTTTTATATCCAAGTAGTAGTCATGGTTCGGCTGTACCTGGAGCTTGAGACGTACCGCCCCAACGTCGAGGACGCGTTCATAAACGAGAGGGTGATAACGGCCGGCGTAGCCGTAGACAGGACCTCGTACCATGAACGGAGCCTTAAGAGGGCCGTCGAGCCCGTCATCTACAGCGAGTGGGAAGGCCTGGACGAGAAGGCCATAGTCTCCGAGGTGGAGAGAACCGTCCGCAGGGCGTGCAGCGAGCACAGGTTCACCACCGTCGTAGGGTTCAACATACTCCGCTTCGACGTCCCCCTCCTCGTGGCCAAGTCGGGCAGGGCAACCCAGTCAGGCCTAGATTACATCTCTAAGATGTGGTACGACTGCTTCGCCGTCGACCTCATGCAGCAGCTCCTCGTGGCGAACATGGGCAGCTTCAAAGGCGCCGGTCTGAGCAACGTCGTATCCACCGCGATAAGGCTCGGCCTGAACCCGCCGGACTACCCCACGTCCGGCGCCAAGATCAAAGACCTGTACGAGGGCGGGAACTACGAGGAGATCACGGCCCACCTCCGCCAGAACCTCAGGATAATCCGGTGGCTGGACCTCTACGGCGTTAGGCGGCTCACGGAGCAGAGCGTGAGGGAGCAGAGGCCCCTGTTCAGGTGAAAGACTAAGTAACGCGTTCGACGAGTATCAACCAATGAAGTGCGACGTGCTGGTCGTGGGGGCCGGGGTGCTGGGCCTCAGCTCCGCGCTGCACCTGAAAGAGAGGAGCCCCGGTAGGAGGGTCACGGTCATCGACAGGCTGGGCGGCCCGGGGCAGGGAAACACGGCCAAGAGCGCCGGCATCTTCCTGAACCTCTTCACGACGAGGGTCAACCGTCTCCTCGGCGACTCCACCATAGACTGGCTCTTCCACCTCCAGGACGGCCTAGGCTACGGCCTAGGCCTACGCCAGTGCGGCTACCTCTACCTCCTAGACGAGGACGGGTATCGGAGGCTGAGGGACCCGGTGGAGGAGGTTCGCGGCAGGGGAGTCGAGGTCGAGACCTATACCCGGGAGGAGCTGACAGGCCTGATCCCTGACCTAGTCACGGAGCTCGACGAAGAGGCGGAGCTGATGGGCCTCAGGCTCGTGGAGCACGGCGTCCTAGGCGTGAGGTGCGGCGGCGTCGAAACGGACGCCCTCGCGCGGAGCCTGGAGGCCGAGTTCAAGAAACTGGGCGGGGAGGTGAGCTACAGCACCGAGGCCGAGAAGCTCATCGTGGAGCCGGAGAGGAGGCTGGGGGTCCGGGGGGAGCCGTTCGTCTGGCAGGATATACGGGTCGTGGGCGCCGAGACCAGCAGGGGGCGCGTTGACGCCGAGACGACCGTGGTGGCAGCGGGGACGTGGTCGGAGAGGCTGCTCGATCCAATAGGCTTCGACACGCTGGCGAGGCCCAAGTCTAGGTCCATATTCGTCTTCAAGGACCCGAAGCTGAGGAGGCTCCGAGAAACAAGGGGGTTCAGCGGCCTCAAGATGCTGCCCTTCACCCACATCCCCGGGATAAGCGTCTACCTGAAGGCGGAGCCGACGGAGGGCAGTGTGTGGCTAGGCTGCGCCGACGACTTCGGGAGGAGGTACGGGCTTGAGGACGAGCCCCGGACCAAGGGTGGGCTCTACTCGAACAACATCTACCATGCCCTGGTGAAGTACCTCCCATGCTTCCGGGACCTGCGGCCCGTGAACATGTGGACAGGGCAACGCGCCGTAAACAGCGTGGACAGGACGCCGGTCGTCGCCCCGGCGCCCGGCATGATCTACGTAGGCTCCGCATCCGGGTACGGGGTAACCAAATCCGACGCGCTCGGGAGGACGGTGGCGGCGGTCCACTCGGGCGAGAAGGAGGTCACCCTCTACGGCGGCCGAAGGCTTAGAGCCGCCGATCTGGGCGTCGAGGCGCGCAACGTGGGACACGAGATGTTCAAGGTATAGCGGCATGCCCCCGAACAATTCGGAAATGGGATGGGCTCGGCCAACCCACCTTTAGGATTTTTCTAAAACATCATATATCAGGTCCCCGATTCTTCCATGAAGCCATGCCGCCGAGAGCCGTCAAGACCCTGAGAGAGCTAATTTACTGGCAGTACGCCAAGATCATATCCGAGTCGGCTGGATTCGGTAAAAGAAACTACCGTTTCATCATGGACAGGTTCAAGAAGCTAAAGTCGGGGGAGATAAGCTGGTCCTCCTCCATCAGGGAATGGGTGCACGAGATGGAGGACCCCGATAAATGCATCTACTGCGGCGACTCCGGCTCCCTCACCGTTGAGCACATCATACCGCTGTCCAGAGGCGGGCCGGATCACCCAGATAACGCCGTCATGGTGTGCGCGGACTGCAACTCTTCGAAGGGGGACAGGAGGCTGTACGAGTACTTCGGGCTGAAGAACAGGGACAAGGTGCCACGGATAGCCGAGGGAAAGTACCTGAAACTCCTATTCGACGAACTGGACCGAAGGGGGCTGCTGGACATTGATAGGGACGGGATCTCTGAGCTGTGTACGGTGTGTGACCTCGGTGAAAGGTGCCCGGTCGCCGAGGAGCTGACGGTGTACTGCCTCGAGGGAGTGTTTACCAAGTGACTGAACTGAACCTCGGCAACGGGCAGGCCATGGTCACGTATCCCCCGTCCGGGAGGATGGGGCCCTGAGAGTCGGCGAACACTGTGGAGCCCACGTCACGGACCTGACGCCTGTGTTAGTAGAATGCGTCAAACCCCGTTGACCCTGCTATGGACCGGAGAAGAATCGTGGACTGGCTCACGGGGCGCGTCTCTTAAGGCGCCTTTTGACTAAGTCGTATATCTTGACGCGCCTCTTGGTCAAGAAATTAGATAGGGGCAGAGGGGTTCGCGAGACGCCTACATTCGGGCGACTGTCACTGGATGGCCCTGTCAGTTTTAGACGGATCACTCGAACCTCGTCCATCTCGGTGGCCTCCATCTGCCTCACCGGCCTAGCCAACGCCTGTTTACTATAATAAGAACCCGGCTGAACGCGGCGAAACTATCGTTCCACGTAGATATGAGCCCTATGGCTCAGGGTCGTCAGCCGTTGATGTATATAAGCGGTATGGACGGGGAGACCATTGGGATTAATTCAGCTTAACCAGCTTCCCCGCCCTACCCACGTTGAGCTGAAGAATGCCCCTGTACGTCGAGGTGTACCCGTTCTCCACTCGCAGCCGGTCGCCGACCTCAACCTGCCTTATCTGCTCGTTCCAGAGGGTTAGGAGGACCCTCCCCGAGGCGTCCACGATGGCGGCCTCGGTCACCGACAGCGTCTCGCGGCGCCTCCTGGACCGGACCATCCGCGCCATGGCCTTCTCCTCCACCTTCCCCTCCACGGTGACGTTCCTCATGCCGTCCCTCAGGTCGCCGATGGCGTTGAAGCTTATCCCCTCTCCCGTGGTCTTCTGGTACCAGCGGCCCCTCCCCCCGTCCTCGACGGTCCAGCCCACCTGCGTGAAGCCCAGCTTCTCGATGAAGCTCTTGGTCCTGGGGTTCCACTCGGGTGCGCCGGTGGTCCAGAGCTTGGCGTCCGGGTACAGCGACATCACAAGCTCCACGGCCCTGCTGCCCACGCCCTGGCGCTGGCTCTCCGGGTCCACGAACACCCTGACTAGCTCCCTGTGGCCCTCGCCGCGGTGCGCCGTGGTGACGCCGCCCACCGTGTAGCCGTCCAGCAGTATCCTGTGGTAGTCGAAGTACTCCATGTAGCGCATCTGGTCCTTGTACGAGTCGTAGCCCGGGGGTCCGCCCGGCTCCTCGGCTCCGACCTCGACGTCGCTCTCGAACGCCCGCTTGGATATGTCGGCGAGGAGGTAGGCGTCGTCCTCGACGGCCTCCACTAGGCTGACTCTGTCTTCTATCGACAACTCGACCATGTATACGGTGGGCTATGTGAAAAGCGTTGGGCAGTGGCTCGTAGAGTTATTAAGGCGCCGGCGCCCGATACGCGTAAGAGTGGTCGAGATGATGGCCGGTTCGAGGCGGGGGGTGAGGGTCAGGCGGGTGGACGAGCCGCCTTACACCGTTGATTGGTCACTGGTCGAGCGGTACGACCAGGTTAACCTCATATTCAACAGGGTGGGCAACGACCCGGGCTGGGGCGGTTACCTCCGAGACGAGGAGGAGGCCGGCCTACGGAACATACGGGAGGCCAAGCCGGGGTACGACAGGGTCGACTACGCGCTGGCCGAGGCCGCGTGGACCGTCCACGACGTCTGGACGAGGCGTTCAGCTGGGACCGGCTGGAGCGCCCCGGCGGCCCCAGCCTCATGGGGGACGCGTGGTAAAGGACGCGCCACCAGGTGGACGACGTGCCAGAGATGACGGGGAAGCTGAAGAAGGCGGCCAGGTTCTTCGGCGCCAGCCTCGTCGGCGTAACAGAGATCAACGTGAACTGGCTCTACGCCAACCACCGGGAGAGCCTCGAG
>CAYFYM010000303.1:0-4484 GCA_964347405.1 uncultured Candidatus Bathyarchaeia archaeon
TATCCACGCGTAGTCCGTCTCCACGTCCGGGTGCAGGGGCTCCAGCTCCTCGCACACCGCCTTGAACAGGTTGTCCCCCTTGCAGATGCCCCACTTGGCGGCGCATGTGAGACGCCTCACACCGTCCACCGGGGCGCCGGCCACGCCCTTGTAGTCGCCTGACCGGGCCAGCTCGTACCCGTACCTGATGATCCTCTCGCACCCCTTTCGGGTCTGGATGTAGTTGTCGACCGCCAGCTCAGTCTCACCGCCCCTGGATAGCTGGCCGCCGACGCGCACGTACATGTGCTCGGTGTTCTCCCTGAGCACTATGTAGTCGATGTCCCCGGGCTCCCTGCCCACGAGCACGCTGTCAACGCCGGGCCTTAGCCGGCAGGGACGGACGTTGGCGTAGACGTCCATGTCCAGCCTCTGGTTTATCGGCAGGTAGGGCCCCGGCAGCCTGTTCAGGTACTCGGGTAGACCCACGGGCCCCTTGAACCAGCAGTCGGCCTCGAACAGCAGCTCTCTGGTAACCTCGGGGTCCCACCCCGTCCTCATGTCGTGGTCGGCGTAGTACTTGGCGCCGAACTCGTAGGGCCCCAAGACCTCCAGGTCCAGGCCGTACGCCCCCTGCACCGCCTCGAGAAGCTTCAAAGCCTCGGGCACTATCTCGTGCGCTATGCCGTCCCCGACAAGCGCCAGAACCTTGTAGCGTCTAGACAAACATGCACCACTGTAGGGTCCGCCGTACAGCACAAAAAACCATCGAGGCTAGAGGGGGACCCACCTGCGCACCCTGCCCATGTAGCCCAGGTAAGCCTCCCCGACAGCCTCCACGAGCATCCTCTCCTCGTACGCGGCGAAACTGTCGTACGCGTAGAAGAACGCGGGGCACAGCGCCATGGACGCCGCTGAGAGCGTCGCCACTGCCAACCCGAGGTACACCAGCAGCACCCCCAGGTACATGGGGTGCCTCACCAGGGCGTAGACGCCCCAGTCCACCAGCCCCGCCGGCTCGGCGTCAATAACCAGCCCGTGGGACTCCTCGACGAGGTAGCCGCCGAACCCCACCAGAGCCAGGCCGGCGGCGGCCCTGAGCATCCAAGGGCACAGGAAGCCACACGCCGTGAAACCGTACAGGCTGTCCACGCCCCAGACCACCAGAAACGTTATCAGCATAGCCGCTTGGACCCGGTCACACCAGGGGTGCTCCTCCCCGAGCCTCGCCTCCTCACACACGGTCATACAACAGAGTAAACGACTGATCAAACGATATAGGCGATCTGGGAATATGTGATCAGATACTGGCTACCTCAGCCGACGCCGAGGAGAAAGCTCACGGCCAATATGAGTAGCACAGAGACGTTCAGAAACGCGAACATCAGATCCCTTTCCACAAGGTGGGTGGTTGCCGACGCCGCTATCCTGAGAAGCGGCGTCGCGATTAGCGTGAAGAAACCCAGGAAGAGCACGTGGCTGGGCTCCAGGAACGGGTCCCCGAAGAGCACCCAGCTCACGCTCAGCACCCCGACGGGGCATGAAACGTCCCCAGTAGCCCACAGCAGCCCGAGGCCCGCCACCATGAGGGCCCCGCTCATCACGACGCCGGTCCTGAGGAGCCTCGACACCAGCAGCTCCAGGAAGCGGACCCCGTCCATCAGAGCCCGGCCCCCGACGCGATCATCCTGAGCCCCAGAAGAAGCAGAACCGCCACGAACACCCGTTTGAGGAAAACGCCTCTTAGGCGACCCGTCGTCCTAGCCCCTATGTAGGAGCCCGCCAGCGTCCCCAGCACCACCGGCGCCGTGACGAAGCCGTCGCAGAACCCGTTCCTGATGTACACGAGGGCGCTGGCCGCCGCCGTTACGCCTATCATGAAGTTGCTGGTGGCGACCGCCACCTTCATGGGCACGCTGCTCACCACATTCATCGCCGGTACCTTGATGCCGCCTCCGCCGATGCCGAGGAGCCCCGATACGATGCCCGCGACGTAGCTGATGCCGAAGGTGCCCAGCGTCCTTGTCACGCCGTAGCTGATCTGCTCTCCGCGGGACTCGTCGTAGTACGAGCCTCCCAGGCCCAGCTTATCGGCCAGCCAGTCGTTGGGCTTGTTTACCCAGCTGCGCCGGGCGTTCCTCAGCTGGTACCACATGACCATCGACCCGTAGATGAGGCTCAGCCCGAACACGGTCTTCAGCAGCGACTCCGCCGCCAATGCAACGAAGCTCGCCCCAGTCAGCGCCCCCAGCGTCGTGGCCAGCTCCAGGAACATGCCCAGCCGCATGTTGGTTATCTCGTCCCTGACGTAGACCGAGGCTGAGGCGCTGCTCGTGGCGACGACGGCTACTATGCTGGCGCCGGAGGCTATGTGGATGGGGATGTCAAGAAGGAAAACCATGAGGGGCACCATTATCACGCCGCCGCCCAGATCCAGGAGGGCCCCTAGGAAGCCTGAGCCCAGCGCTATCACCAGGGCGTACAGCGTGAAAAGAGGCTGCATACCCCTTGGGACGCCCTCAAACAATATAACTGTTTGTAAAGGGGCTGAAAGACGGTTATTTTTAGAAAACACGTCATAAAAGGCCTTCAACCAATAAATGCCCAAAAATACTCCAATAATTAGCCAAAACTGGACCAAAACTGGTGACTGGGTGCCGTGTTCAGAGACGCCCTGATCGCCCGTCTCTGTTCTTGACCATGAAGACTGAGAGAAACGCCGTCAAGAAAATAACCGCGGAGACGGTCAACGCCGACGCCTCGGCTCCGCTTCCCTCATACACGTAGCCGAGGGAGGGGTTTGCCACGACGCCTCCGACGTTCTCGCTTTCCGAGTAGATGCCCATCACCATCCCCGTCCTGCCTTCAGGCATCACAGACATAAGGTGCATCATCATGCCGAGGTTGGCGGCGGCCATCGCCAACCCCTGAACGACCCCCACAATGTAGAGTAGGGCAAGGCCCTGACCGTACACGAGGCCAAGATACGTCGCCCCCATCACCGAGACGCTTATCACAATCATCGGCTTGGCTCCGTACCTGTCATAGAGTTTCCCCAGCGTTGCTTGGCTGCCGGCCACAGCCAGCTTGACTAGGGTCATGTATGCCCCTATCTGTGTCTCAGATGCGTTGAACCTTTTGCTCTCGTTGAGATATATCGGCAGAAAGTTAATCCGGAACATCGCGTTGAACATGTAGAGGCCACGGACCATGTACATGCCGACGAGGGAAGCCGTAAAGAGAGTCCTCCAGCCATCCTTGACGCTCGCTGCCTCTTCCCCGTGGGCTTTGTCATCGTACTCTATCAGCAGGACGGCGGCTAGCCACCCCACGCCGATTAAAGCCGACAGGTAGAAGGGCAGGGTATACCCCATGTTCTCCGTTATCCATCCCCCCACGAACGGAGACACTACTCCGCCCATGCTTATGACCGATAAGTACCTTCCATAGGTCCGTCCCCTCCCCTCCTTCGGCAGCAGCTCCGCCTCGAGGGCCTTCAACGCTATGGCGTAGACGCTCATTATGGAAGTCATGCAGAAGCCTAGAAACAGGAGATGTTGGAACGAGTCCGCGGATGGATATAGCGCGTATACTATGGTGGAGCCGATCACCGCGAAAACCATCATCCGCTTCTTTCTTATCCTGTCCGCGAAGACTCCGCTTATAGGCTCAAATATGAGCCAACCTAATATGCCTGCGGTGCCCAGGAGCCCCACCTGGCTTATGCTCATGCCCTGCTGCCTTATGTAGAGGCTGAGAATGGGGGAGATTATGCCGCCCCTGAAGTTCATGGCCAGCTGGGCCAACATGAGGTAGAACAGTGATCTCTCCCGGGGTGCCTCCCCGAACATGAAGATATGAGAAAGGGCTATAGGTGAAAAGATTTTCTAGTGCTTACTGCACCGTTGCGACGAGTGCCTGATGGTCGACTGTCGGAAGCTCGTCGTTCAGCACCTCTTTGAGGCCTCGGTACCTGTTACGGAGGGTCACCTCTGTGGTGCCCGCCGCCTCAGCGATTACCCGCTGGACGCGCCTGTCGTCGTTCTCCTGGCACGCCATGTACAGCGCGGCCGCCGCGAGGCCCCGGGGGTCCTTGCCGGTGAGCCCCTTCCTCTTGTCTGCCTCCCTGAGTATCTCCACGGCCAGCCTCTCAGTGGGCTGCCTTACGCCCAGCTTCGAGGCTATGCTGGGCACGAACTTGAAGGGCTGATCCACCGGCGGCTTTATGTTGAGCTCCCTGATGAGGAGCCTGTACGTCATGGCCACCTCGCTGTGCTCCCGCGTGCTCGCCTCGGACACCCTCTTCAGCGGCCTGGGCACCTTGAGGAGCCTGCACGCGGCGTACACGCTGGCCGCCACGAATGCGTCGATGCTGCGGCCCCTGACGCTGTCCTTTACAACGTCGCGATGAACCTGCGGGTCGAACTTCGGCCGCTGGTTCTCCAGGTCTTCGCCGCGTTCAACGCGGCGCAGTGATTCGTCGAGCTCACTCATCGGTCGGGATG
>CAYFYM010000304.1:0-10078 GCA_964347405.1 uncultured Candidatus Bathyarchaeia archaeon
GCTTCATAGAACACTATGTCCGCAGTCTGCACATAGACAAAGAGCTGATTCTAAAAGCACCAAAATGATAAACACGCGCGCGCAATATGACTATGCCACCAAGCACCTCAAATCGCGCGCAACCATGATGTATGAGGTTATTGAACCTCTCCATATAACCGCGCGCGCGTAAATATTTACTAGTAAATTTGTGTTAGAACCCCACCCCCCGCACCATTGAACCAACCCACCATACTTGGAGATTATTTGCGTTTCTCGTATAGCATGAATCCGTCTGGTGTTGTTGTTTCGTAGATGAATCCTTCTTCGATTAGTGGTATTGCTTCGTCGGCGGTTGATACTGTTATTACATCAAATGATTCGTCTTCAGGGAAGCTGAGATTTTAGGAAAAATGAAGGTTATCTTTCTATTTTTTCCTGATGTAGTAGTGGATATATGCGTCATCCAGAAGCTCCTCGCCAAACTTCATGGTGAGCTCCTGTTTGCTCTTGAGGAGAATCTCGTGGCCTTTCATGATCTCGTCCGTTTCCTCCTCGCTGAACAGTGTGTGGAGCACCTCCTCCCCATTCCGTCCCCTCATCCAGCACTCACCGGGGGCTCTTTCCTCGCCAAGATACATCTGTTTGGCTGGCTCCCAGATGAAGTTGATGTACATTATGCCACCTGGCTTCAGAACCCTGAGCATCTCGTCCACAGCCTTTCTAGTGTCCTTCTTTGAGAGGTGGATGCTGCTATTGAATGAGTATACGCAGGTAAAGGTCTCGTTGGGGAACTTGAGGTCTAACATGTTTCCCTGGATTATGTTTAAATCCATGTTGTTGTTTTTCTCGTACTCTTTTGATGCCTCTATTTGGCTCGTGGATATTTCGATACCAGTAGTTTTGAACCCGTGCTCATGAAATAATGCAAGGGGCGGTCTTCGCCCTCCAGCCCCACAGTCTAGCACTGTTTTCTCCTCTAGGTATTGAGTATAGTGTAGAAGCTGATACAGTTGCTCAGGATAGATGGTTTTCATAGTATATTTTTGGAGATTAACTTGGGTATAAGGCTATTGAGAGGAAGTAAATCTTGCTACTACTATATTTCAATGAAATTGATTTATCTTTTATCTGGGTAATACCCCATGCACTTACTCTAGTGTAAACTAGGTAAATGTCCGTGTCAGAAAGCACACACAGAGGCAACAGAAAAAGAGATGGTGATATCACCACTTGTGGTAAAGTTCGAATCCCACCTCTCGCTCGATAATTTTTGTGTCTTTAATTATACATTATTTTTCGGATGTTTTTACTAGTAAAATGGCGTTCAAATCCCGCCCGGGGCTCTACTCTCGCGCACTATGTCACTTCGACCTCAAACCTGCGCGCAAACAGCTGTTAATTGAAAAGAGGGTACGAGGGAGCCCAATGTACCTCAAGATTTAGAACACATTGTGTGTGTCACAACATTTTTTATCCATACAAATTGAAGCAGTAAGTAACTATGGTAGACTCAAATGACCGGGATCTGGGAGATCACCCGTTCTTCCAAGTCGTGGAGCATCGGGTCTCCGTGAGAAAGTACAGGCCCGACCCCGTGCCCCAGGAGCATCTTGAACTGATTCTGAACGCGGCCAGGCTGGCGCCAAACTCTGGCAACCAGCAGGCATGCAGATACCTTATAGTTAAGGACAAGGAGAAGCTCAACGAGCTAAAGGAAGCCTGCATAAGAAACAGGGAGGCGGTGTTGAGGGCGCGAGGAGACGATGTTCCGGAGGAGAAGGCGATCAGGAAGTACTATGATATCGTGTTCTCGGCTCCGTTATACCTACTCGTCCTCGTGGACAAGACCGTGAGGTACAAGGGTTATGAGGATAAGGACGGCTCGCTCGCGGCGGCGAACATCATACTCGCGGCGAGGGCCCTCGGGTACGGGACCGTGTTCTACACCGACTCCATCCCCGAGGACATTTGCATGAGGCACCTCGACATCCCCGAAAAATACTCAAGGACCTGCATCATCCCCCTCGGAATACCCGAGAGCTGGCCGGATAAACGTGACAGGCTGCCGTTGAATGAACTTGTCTTCTACGAGAAGATTGCCTGATCGGGTGAGAGGCCCGGCGGTAAGCTATTCTTCGAGGCCGAGCCGGGGCGGATGCACGGCAGCGTTTTCCGTGGCTACAAGATGGACAGGTCTTCGATTGCTGGGGCCGTCGCTTCCCTCGAAGAGCACCTGGCCAACGACTATGAGGCCGTGTTCGCTGAGGCCAGGCTGAAGGCGGCGAGGTTGATCGAGAAGTGGGGCAGCATCCCCGGCGTGTCGGCCAAGCTCTACGACGCCGGGACGGTGCCCGACGAGTCGGGCAGAATATCACTACACCTGGTCCTAGACAGGGGTCCCGAGGCGGTGGATGACATAGTGAAGGAGCTGATGGCCGGCGACCCCTCCATTTGGGCGTCGGCGGAAGAAAACCATCTGGTTATAGAGTTCACCAGCTTCAGGGGGCTGATGCTCGCAGACGACGGGGACACCGCGACGATAATGAGCAGGGTCTCAGAGGCTCTGAGGGGTTAGCGCCTCAGCCCTTCAGGTAGCTCCCGAGGTGCTCGACCATGGGCCTGCCAAGGGCGGCCTCCACTACCTCGTAGTTCTCGCTGTACCTGTTGCCGTCGCCCACCAGTATCTTCTCCTTGGGCACGTTAACCACGTAGACGGTCTGGCCTTTCTCTAGGCCGGTGCTGGTCACAGGGTCGCCCTCCCCCGTGAACGTGGTCACGAGGTCGGGGAACGTGGCCAGCCGGTCGTCGCCCTTCTCCAGAGTCATGTACTCGTTGACGTACCCGAGCTCCCACTCCCCGCGGCCCTGCTTGACGGTGGCGAAGCCCACGTCGAACCCGCCCTTGGCCTCTATGCCTACATCTGCGACCCGCCCCTTGCAGATGAGCTCGCCTCCGAGGAACTCCGTGGCAGCCTCCACCTTGGCGTCGGCGCCCTTGTCCTTGGCTGCAAGGAACTCGTAGCCCAGGTCCATGGCCATACGTATGGCGCCGGGCGCCCCGTGCTTCCTGGTGTAGCTCACGGGCACCGGATCTCTGGCCATGGCTATGAGCGCCTTCATGTCCCGCGCCTGGGCGCGTATAACGTTGCTAGTGGTCTGGAGGCTGCCCCACGCCACAACCTCGCTTCCCTCGGTGACCCCCGACTTGACGCTCCTGTAGTCTCGGCGGTGCAGCCCCATGCTCCCCATCATGGCCGTGGGGTGGGCCCTCCCGTCGCCGGGGGTGTCAACCACCGGGAGCCCCAGGGCGGCGGCTATGAGCCAGCCGCCGAAGCTGTTGTGGCCGCCGTTCTCGGCGGCGATGACGCCGTGATACTCGACGCCCACGTCCCGGAGGAGCTGGGCCGACCGTATGTAGTGCATGGGCCTGGTGTTCCCACGCTCCGTGGGCGCCCCCAGCGCGGCGCTCGTTATCACCCTCCACTCGGGGTCCGCCTCGTCCGGGCCCCACAGCTCTATCTTACCTATCTCTAGGGCGAGGCTGCCCGTCTTGAGACCCGTGTCGGGCCAGCCTCCGCCTCCTCCTCCCAGGATGGCCCCGCCGTAGGCTAGGGCCTCCACGTCCTCCGACGTGACTTTGTGCGGCATATCGTGTCAGAATAGTATAGCCGGACGCTGGGTATAACAGGTTTAGGAGAAAAGGGGTCAGTAGAAGGGGAGCCTGCCCTCCTTCTCCATTCCGAGGAGGGCCTCCCAGTCGCCGTTGATGTGCCCCTGAAGTATCTCCAGCTGGTCCTCGGATAAGTGCCTGAACCGGCGCTGGGGCTCCAAGTACTCCTTCACCGGCTTCAGCTCCCGGGGCTTGACGCTTATCTTGAACATGCCGTGGTCCACCTCCACTAGCGGGAACGCGCCTGTCTGCACCGCCAGCCGCCCCACCTCCACCGTCTTGGCCGGGTCGAAGTACCACCCCGTGGGGCAGGGCTGGTGCACGTGGAGGTAGGCCAGGCCCTCACCGTTCCTGGTCACCTCGGCGGCCTTCCTGATCTTCCGTTTCAAGTCCGGGATGTAGGTGAGGCTGGCCGTGGCTATGTAGGGTATCCTGTGGGCCGCCATGATCATGAGCATGTTCTTGCGGCGCTGGGGCTTGCCCTTCCAGACGCTGCCCACCGGCGTGCTGCTGGTGGCGGCGAACATGGGCGTGCTGCCGCTCCGCTGTATGCCCGTGTTCATGTACGCCTCGTTGTCGTAGCAGAGCCAGATTATGGACTCGCCGCGCTCCGCGGCGCCGCTGAGGCTCTGGAGGCCGATGTCCACGGTGCCGCCGTCGCCGCTGTAGCTGGTCACATAGATCTTGTCGGCCTTCCCCTTCCTCAGCAGCGCCCTGTAGATGCCCGTCTCGTAGGCGGGGGCCGAAGCGAAGTTGGCCAGCACCCACGGCACCTTGACGACGCCGGCGTAGTTGACGCCGCTGCAGTTGGGCGGGTCCACGACTATGGTGTCTGGGCCCAGAGTGTCCAGCAGGGTCCTGATGATGATGCTGGCTCCGCAGCCGGCGCAGCCGTCGCTCCCCGGGTGCACGCAGTGCTCGCTTTCCACGTCCACCGGCGGCGCGCCACCTTGGAAGGCGTGCTCCACGAACTCCACCTCCTGGTCGAGCCTCTTGCCCTTGTCCCGTATGATCTTCTTGCCCATGGCGAAGAGGTCGTCGATGGGGATGTCCTCGCCGCCTAGGCCCGTGACGTAGTTCTTGACCGGCACCCTGACGCCGGTATTATAGAGTGCGGACTTGACGTCCATGAACGCCATGCCTCCGCCGGTGCCGTGGCAGACCACCCTGTCCACGACGCCTATGCTTTCCACCTGTTCGGCGAGCTCTATGACCTCCTCCCGGGGGAAGGGTCTCATGAACCTGAGCTTCAGCAACCCGATCTTCTCCCCCTGGCCCCGCAGCCTGTCCACGGCCCTGCGGGCTGCGGTGGTCATGCTGCCCATGGTGACCATGAGGCTGTCCGCGTCGTCGCACCTATACCGCTCCACCATGCCGCCGTAGCTGCGCCCGAAGTTCTCCATGTAGCTCCGGTCCACCTCGGCTATCACTTTCTTGGCGTCCTCCATGACCTCCTCGTGGAGCCGCCTGTAGGTGGTGTGCAGCTGCGGCGGTAGGCTGGCGCTGGGCCAAGCCTTGCTCGCGGTGGGGTCCACGGGGTACGGCGCCTTGTAGGGCGGCAGCCACCCGTCCACCGCCTCCTGCTCGGGGAGGTAGACCCGCTCCTGGCTGTAGCTCAGGTAGAACCCGTCTAGGCTCATCATGGTGGGAAGCATCACCCGGTAGTCCTCGGCGACCCTGAAGTTCATGAGGGTCTGGTCGAGGCACTCCTGGTTGCTCTCCACGAAGCCCACGAGCCACCCCAGGTTCATCTCGGGCATTATGTCGCTGTAGTCGGGGCCGAGGCTCCAGTACCATCCCAGCGTCCTGTTTGCTATCGCCATGACTATCGGGGCCCGGTAGTTTGTGGCCTGTGCCACAACCTCGTGCATGTAGGCGAGGCCCTGGCTGCAGGTCGCCGTGAATGTGCGTGCGCCCGCCATGGAGGCGCCGAGGGCGACGGCCATGCAGCTGTGCTCTCCCTCGGTGTGGACGTACTCGGCTTCCAGCTCGCCGTCCGCGACGAAGTCGCTTATGTACTCGATGATGGTGGTCTGGGGGGTGATTGGGAACGCGGGCACCACCTCGACCCGGGCGAGGCGTACGCCGTGGGCCACCGCCTTGTTCCCGGGCATCACGTCGAACTCCTGGGTCATTGCGTCTCCTCCTTCTCCATCTCTATGGCGTCATGTGGGCACTCGTTGGCGCAGACGCCGCAGCCCTTACAGAACCTGTAGTCTATAACGGGCTTCCCGTCGTCCCCGGGCTCTATGGCCTGCTCGGGGCAGTAGCTTACGCAGAGGCCGCAGGCGACACATGTCTCGTGGTCTATCACCGGCTTGTACACCCGCCAGTTGGCGACGTACTTGCCTCCCTTGTGGCTTATGTCGTTCAGCGCGAGTCCCTTGATCTCGCATTTGTCTAGCTTAGATATCATGCCCTGTACTCCTCCACCGCCACCTTGTCGTACCCTGCTTGGGCCGTCACCTTGTTGGGTTCCGCGAGCCGCGGGGGGAACCTCTTCTCTATGGCCTTGAATATGCTGTCCATCTCCAGCAGCCCCGTGGCCTTGGCGAAGGCGCCGAGGATGGTCGTGTTGGGTATCGGCCGCTTAATGATCTCCACGGCTATGCCCGTGGCGTCGACGACGCCGATCTTCCTTATGTCCTTCTTGAAGATCGCCTTGGCCTCCCCGGGGGTCTTAGTCGTGTTATAGACTATGACGCCCCCGTCCTGGAGGCCCTGGGTAATGTCCATGGCCTCGGGCATGGGCGGGTCCAGCACCAGCAGGTACTCCGGATGGTATATCATGCTGCGCGTGGCCTCGTCCTCGCGTCCGATCTGGGCGAACGCGAGCACCGGTGCGCCCCTGCGGGCGCTGCCGTACATTGGGAAGGCGCGGCAGAACTTGTCCTCGTAGCTTGCGGCGATGGCGATGAGCTCGCCGCAGGCCACCACGCCCTGGCCTCCCATGCCGTGAAGCCTAATCTCCTCTACCATGTTTTCACCTCATAGAACGATGGAGCGAAAGGGGTAACGTGTACGCCCTATTCATCTCAACTCTAATGGACTTCTAATCCTGTAGTAATAACTTATTCGGATCGTACTACGCGCCGGTATTTACTGTAAATATCATCCTTATGTATAAATCAAGGAAACGTTATTCAACCAGCCGCGACCTTTAGACTATGCACAACGTCATTCTAATCGTACTGGATAGTCTCCGGAGGGACCACGTGGGGGCCTACGGCAACGACTGGATCGAGACCCCCAGCATGGACGCCCTGGCGGCGGAGAGCGTGGTCTACACCAACGCCTACCCCGAGGCGCTGCCCACCCTTCCAGTCCGGAGGGCCATGTACACCGGGATGCGTACGTTCCCCTGCAGGGGCTACGAGGCGGCGAAGGGCGACGTGGTGCTCATACCAGGGTGGCAGCCCATACCCGAGCACCAGGTCACCGCCGCCGAGGTGTTCAGGCACCACGGCTACCTAACCGCCCTCTTCTCCTCCGTGCACCACATGTTCAAGCCCTCCATGAACTTCCACAGGGGCTTCACAAGCTGGGAGTGGATAAGGGGCCAGGAGGCGGACCACCTCAAGCCGCCCATCGGCGGCGACCTAGAGGACCCCAGCAACCTGCCGTGCGACGACATGTACGGGATGGTGGGGCACAGCCTCCCGTACTGTCTCGCCAACGTGCAGGGCTGGAGGGGTGAGGGGGACTGGTTCGCGCCCAGGACCTTCGGGGCCGCCGAGAGGTGGCTTGAGCGGAACGGCGGCGACCAGAGCTTCTACCTCGTGGTCGAGGAGTTCGACCCCCACGAGCCATGGAACCCGCCCAAGGACTACCTGGACCTGTACTTTGACACGGACTCCTACGAAGGCAGGAGGATCATACCCACGGTTGGCGGCCCCAACGAGTTCAGGGAGGGCGAGCTGGAGTACACGCTGGCGATGTACGCCGGGGAGGTCACCCACTGCGACGCATACGTCGGCAGGCTCCTGGACAAGGTCAAGGAGATGGGCCTCTGGGACGACACCGTGGTGGCGCTGGTGAGCGACCACGGCCACCCCATAATGGACCACGGGATTATGCACAAGCTGCCCGCATACATGCACAGAGAGCTCATGGACCTGGTCTACATGATAAAAGGCCCAGCCGGGGAGCACGGCGGCGAGACCTGCGACGCATACGTGGCCCACCACGACGTCCCGGTGACCCTCATGGAGATGGCGGGTGTCAAGGCCCCGGAGGGGCTGGAAGGCGTCAACGTCTGGGACGTGGCGACCGGGGCCGACGAGCCGACGAGGGGCTACGCCACATGCATCTTCTACCCGTGGCTCTGGACAAGGGACGAGAGCTACGTCTACATGACCGACATCGACAAAACGGAGGAGAGGCTCTACGACGCCGCCATCGATCCCGGGGAGACGAAAGACGTGGCCGCGTCCAACCCCGGGGTCTGCAGGAGGCTCAGGAAACGCCTCTGGGACGAGATCGGGGGAGACCCGCCCAGGTACGAGGTCATCAGGCAGGGCCACGAGTGGTACGAGTACCCGGACATCCACGACCCCACTGGAACCTTCTCTGAGAGACTGGTAGCCGAGAGGGACGCCAAGAAACGTAGAACGTGAAGCAGCAAACCAGTCACGATGCAATGAACATTTTATATTATATTCCTCACTGCGTCATCGGCTCTTAACTGCCGTTGAAGGTCATGGGCCAGTCCGCCGAAGATCATCAGCAGCAGAGGCACAAACATGCAGCGGCAAGCGTCCCCATGGGCTCCAGATACCTAGCATCGTTTACGCCTTGAACAGTCAAGACAAGCATACTGGAAGTCTTGTCATTCTTACCCAGTCTACGATATGTGCCTCCTTTGATGAGAATAGATCTAGTTTTCGTTGCCTTGATGGTGGCATTATATGGAACAGAAGACATGTTATGCAAGCGTCATTAGGCCTAGACTCAGGATGTCACCTAGTAAAAAACAGCTTAGTCGTCACCAATTGACTATCCTATAATTTTTTCTTGAAACCACTCAGACGCTGATTCCTTAATCTTCTAGTAAATAGTTAAATAATGATAAATCTAGTAGGATTCAGGGCATTGGCCATGGAACACTCAAATAAACTTTAGCAGTGTTTGTGAATGGGGCGCATTACAGATTAAGTCTTACTTGAAGATATACTAGTGCCAAACAAACGACAACCGGTTCTGGGTAATTACAATTTACGCAAAGAACTTAGAGAGGATTCTACTGGTCAGGAATTAATTCTCGTGACTTCAACGCTACGATTCCTTTTTATTTTCTTCACAGTAATTATGAATCGGTCCGGTGATCAGTTGGACACAGATTAACCCCTGAGGAAGATGCCTACGGTCAAGAGATGTGGGCATCATATAACGGAGAATGGGCGCTTGAAATTGTAGAACGGGATGACGGGCTAATCACATATTCTCGACTACCCGAACATTACTTCTCAAACTACAAGGACTGGCCTATAATCGAGAAAGAAGCAATGGAGTATGTGAAAGGACGAGTATTGGACATCGGAAGCGGAGCAGGCAGACATTCTCTATATCTTCAAGAGAAAGGCTTCGATGTTTTAGCCACAGACAACTCACCTCTAGCAATAAGGATCTGCAAGCTTAGAGGGGTAAAGAATGCGGAGGTCGTATCCATCGAAGAAGTGTCCGTAGAAATGGGAACATTTGATACGATTCTTTTACTGGGAAACAATTTTGGCTTGTTTGCAAGATTTGAAAAAGCAAGAATACTGTTGAGAAAATTCCACAGAATGACATCCCATGATGCTCTAATTATCACCGAAACCCGTGATCCCTACAAAACCTCCAACCCTGACCATCTGAAATACCAAGAGTTCAACAGAAAGAGAGGCAGAATGAGCGGACAACTCAGAATACGGATACGATTCAAGAAATACACCACTCCTTGGTTTGACTACTTGTTGGTCTCAAAGGATGAGATGGTAACTATACTTCAGGATACGGGATGGAAAGTAAAAGAATACATGGACTCTGAGAGGTCAAATTATATAGCTATAATTGAGAAAACATAACACTGTTCTCAATATTGGCTACCTTTATCGTGGTCCTCGCAGCCTACGCAGCGGAGCAGGCCCCACCGCCCTTAAGGCCCATCGTTAGGGTTATTTAAAACCTCAATCGGTTAGAGTTCGCCAGAATTCTTCTAACATATGGAGATACTCACGAGGGTTACCAACTACTGTCGTTTCTTGGGTCGACCAGTTCTCCAGAATTTTCAGCAGTGCGACTCCAAGATCCTGATGACCCTCCCTCTCAAGATAATCGATCGTCTCCAATCGCGTCCTCGGAAGAATGCCTGTCTCCTTATAGACGAGGTACGTGAGACAGATGTAGGCATACTTCAGCGAGAGACCTATCCTCCTCACGACCCTTC
>CAYFYM010000305.1:0-1769 GCA_964347405.1 uncultured Candidatus Bathyarchaeia archaeon
GAGGCACAGGGAAGTGGGAGGGCATAAGAGGCGAAGGAAAAACCCTCGGAGCGCTTAGGCGTCGAACCGATGACTATCATCTCCTCAGGTCAGAGATACACTGGAGGATAGACGACCCCAGCTGAGGATGGGGGTCGTTTAAGTTATGAACCCGGCTCTCATGTTACACGCGCACATGGGCTTGCGCGCGCGCAACGGGGTATACCTCAACTTATAACAGGTAATTCATCATAACCTTATCACAGCCTCAAACTCATTAACACTGATTTTACAAGTAAATCTCTGCTTTTTTCCCATCCCCAGCACCCACCTCTTATGCATCGTAAACATGGATTCGCTTCTATTATCTGCATTTTTGGGGTCACCTCAAATAACTTAAGCCAAACACACCCAAATACCCTCCATGAAGCCGTATGAACTCCTCGAGGGGTCCATAGACCTTCATATCCACGCGGGGCCCGACCTCTTCCCTAGGGAGCTGGACGAGGCCGATGTAGCGCAGCAAGCCGAGGAGATAGGAATGAATGCGGTCCTATTCAAGAGCCACTTCACCACCAACGCCGACAGGATCTATATGCTCAGGAAAAGGTTCGAGAAAATAGAGCTACACAGCTCACTAGTGCTGAACAAGGGCGTCGGAGGCGTCAACCCCGAGGCGGTCTTCGCCGCCCTCAACCTGGGAGCCGCAAGAGTCGAGATGCCCACCGTGGACGCCAGGCAGCATATCCAGAAGCTGGGGAGGACCTACCCGTGGAGCAAGATACAGCTCCCCGAGACCGAGGGGATCACCATCCTCGACGAGGGTAGGCTCGTCCGCGGGGTCACGCAGGTGGCTGAGCTGGTGGCGGCCCACGACGCCATACTCGCCACGGGGCACCTCACCATCCCCGAGATCTACGCCCTCATAGAGGAGGCGGGAAGGGTGGGCGTCAAGAAGATCCTCGTCACCCACGCAGAACTGGACGTGGTTTCAATCCCTAAGGAGGACCAGAGGCGGATGGCCGAGATGGGCGCCACAATAGAGCACAGCTTCACCCCCTGCACCCACCTCAGGCAACGGCTGGACCCCAGGCGCATCGTCGAGGCCATAGACTACGTGGGGGCCGAGAGGTGCGTCATGTCCAGCGACATGGGTCAGCCTGTGAATCCCATACCCAGAGAAGGGTTCAGGATGTTCGTGAAGACCATGCTCCACCTAGGCGTATCCCAGGGAGAGGTGGACACGATGATCAGGGACAACCCGGCGAGGCTCCTAGGGATCTAGCTCATCTCGGCTTGCAGATGATCTCCCTCACCCTCATCTCGAAGAGGGTGTGGGTGTTGCTCGGCTTCACCACGATGGCCGTGTCCGCCCCCCCGCCCAACCCTCCGATGGCTATGGCCTCCTCGTCCGTCCTAAGGTAGCCGGCGTCCACGGCCATGCAGGCGACCTCGCAAGCCACCTTGAAGCCCTCGGAGAGGAGCCTGAGGACTTGGGCCACCACCTCGTCCACCTGAACTGCGCCGAACTTGTTGTGTATGGCTCTCCCCACCGATCCGAAGGCGTGGGCGGCTGTGACCACCCTTCCTCCGTTTTCCTCTATAGCCCTGCGGTTCTCCGGCCTCATCCTCACCTCGTCAGGCCTCGCGTAGCCTGCGACGCTCGTCACGACCACCAGGTTATAGCCCTTGAAGATGCGTGAAGCCTCGGCCCCAGTCTCGCCAGAGGAGCTGGCCACGACTACGCTCTTGATGCCAAGCTCCTCGGCTCTCTCCCTGGCCAGCCTCAA
>CAYFYM010000306.1:0-1866 GCA_964347405.1 uncultured Candidatus Bathyarchaeia archaeon
GAGACTGAAGATCAGAGCCGAGGCCGCGTACGGGCTGGCCGAGGAGCACGACCTCATGTTCACCATGGACGGACACACATGTGGGACCATCAAGTTCTGCCACGATGAACTCGGGATAACCGGTCCACGGTCGCTGTTCAGCCACAGCACCGACCTCACAGAAGACGAGATCAGGATATGCGCCGAAACAGGCACCAAGATCGCCCACAACCCCAGCGCCGTCGCCTCCATGGTAGCCAGGTGCCCGGTCCCCGAGCTGCTTGACGCCGGCGTCACCGTCGTGCTGGGCAGCGACGCCGGCGCCCCCGACAGGAGCTTCGACATGTTCAGGCACATGTTCGTGGCCATGAGGTACCACCGCCGCCATTATAGGGACAGCAGGGTGCTGCCCCCCGGGAAGACCCTGGAGATGGCCACCATAGACGGCGCCCAGGCGTTCAGGCTCGAAGACGACGTTGGCAGCCTGGAGCCAGGCAAGAAGGCCGACGTGATCCTCGTGGACATGAGGAAGCCCCATCTTTACCCGCTGAACATGCCCGTGGACAGGGTGACCCACTTCGCCAACGGCGGCGACGTGGACACGGTCATCGTGGACGGCGAGGTACTAATGGAGGGCAGGGTGGTCAAGACCGTGGACGAGGGAGAGGTGCTTGAGAAGGCGCAGACGGAAATAGAGGCCGCCATAGACCGCAGCGGCCTGAAGAACCTACACGAAACCAACGACAGGTACTGGGGGCACAGCAGATACTAGCACCCTATATACCTGGACATCCACCTTGAGAGGGGCCGTAGCATTGGAGAAGACCATAGAATCCAGGACGCTGCACAAGGGCAGGAACTTCACCTTCAAGACGGACAGGGTGAGGCTGGAAAACGGCAGGGAGACCGTCAGGGACGTAGTGGACCACCCCGGCGCAGTGGCCATAGTGGCGGTAGAAGAGGACGAGATCATACTCGTACGCCAGTACAGGTACGCCGCCGGGAGAGAGCTACTGGAGATACCGGCGGGCACCCTGGAGCCCGGCGAGGACCCGTACCGGTGCGCCGTACGTGAGCTCAGGGAGGAGACGGGGTACGCCGCCAGCGCCTGGAGCAGGCTCATAAGCTGCTACATGGCGCCCGGGTACAGCAGCGAGATAATCCACTTCTACGTCGCCGAGGGCCTGAGCCGGGTAGGCATGAGCCCCGAGGAGGACGAGAGCATCGCCGTGGAGCGACGCGGCTTCGACGAGGTCGTCGACATGATCGAGGATAACGAGATAATGGACGCCAAGACCATTACAGGGGTGCTTTCCTATCTCACGAGATCAACTGGTTAACCAAGCGGCATCCTCAGCGTTTCCCGATTCTCACCGTCTCCATGGGCAGACCATCGAACTCCTGGCTTCCTGTACGAGCTCTCTCACCGTCTTGTCTTTCAGGAGGGCTCTCAGGGAGCCTTTTTCGCTGCTGGGCATGGGCAATGGCTTGAAAAGGATTCCTTCAGGTGCCTCCATTACGAGGGCCTTGTCCTTCAAGCCGTATTTTTCTCTCAGCTCCTTGGGTATCGTCACCTTACCCTTGCTGGTAATGCTCACTATTTGAGACATACTTACTATCTAAGCTTTAACAGATACAGGGTATTAGTAGATATACCGGTAATGTCCCAAAGGAAAACTGTGAACGAGAAAAATAAATCATCGATTAGATTCGTTTTCGCTTATCTTTAGATATATCAATACGCTCACCGCCAGCAGCGCGGCCCCCACACCGGCGTTCAGCCAGAACGCCGCCGTCAAACTATACTTGTCGGCTAGGTAGCCTGTCACCGTCGTCGACATGCTTCCAACGCCGAACGCTGAGAAGAACATCACCCCATACGACAGG
>CAYFYM010000307.1:0-3836 GCA_964347405.1 uncultured Candidatus Bathyarchaeia archaeon
CGAAGCCCACTATAAAGCTGGCCGCGAAGGGAAGGTTGGCGATCATGGCGGCTAGGATGCCCTCGGCGGCCACGGCTGAGCCCAGCGCCTCGACGCCCCACGCCTCAAGGGCCCCGTAGTTCACGTCGATTATCCCCTTGTAAGCCAGGTACTGTAAGCCTAGGAAGAAGAGGCCGATGATGACTGCTACTACCTTGGCTACCTTCTTCACCGCGTAGCCCACGCAGAGCCCGCCTATTCCTCCGACGCCGAGCTGGGCGATGAGGGGTGTCAGTATGCTCGGTGTTTCGCTCATGGGGAATGATAGGGTGTCCCCGGTTATAAAACTGGTTTGCTATCCCGAGACTATGTGGGTGCCTGTGTTACCGTCTAGGGCGTCGGCGGCCTTGTCCAGGCTCGTGATTATTGCGCGTTCGCCGCCTCTCTCGACGAACCCCATGGCCGCCTCTACCTTGGGGCCCATGCTACCGGCCTTGAAGTGGCCCTCGCCCAGGTACCTCCTAGCCTCCGGTATGGTCATCCTCTCTATTGGGGCCTCGTCCTCCGACCCAAAGTTAAGGAGGGCGTGCTCGACGTCTGTGAGTATGAGGAAAAGGTTGGCGTCCACCTCCTCAGCGAGCTTGGCGCCGGCGCGGTCCTTGTCTATGACGGCGTCAACCCCCTCCAGCTTGCCCACGCCGTTCCTGATGACCGGTATGCCGCCGCCGCCTGAGGCGATGACGATTGTGCCGCTCTCCACCAGCCTCTTTATCACATCCGCCTCCGCTATCCCGAGCGGGATGGGGGAGGGCACAACCCTCCGCCACGTCTTCTCCCCCGTCGGCCTCACCTGCTTCACTATCCAACCGTTCTCGGCGCCGAGCCTCTTAGCCGTCTCCTCGTCGTAGTAGGGGCCCACCGGCTTGGTGGGGTCCTGGAAGTCCGGGTCGTCCCGGCTCACCAAGACCTGGGTCACCACGGTGGCAACCTCCTTCCCGTCGTCGGCGAGCAGGTTGTATAGCTTCTGCTGCATCATGTAGCCTATCTGGCCCTGCGTCATGGCGCCCAGCACCACGAGGGGCTGCTCGGGTACCATGTGGGCTCCCTGCTCCTGCTGGATCGCCAGGTTGCCCACCTGTGGGCCGTTGCCGTGGGTGATGGCTATCTCGTAGCCGTTGCGCGCTATGGCGGCTATCTGGACGGCGGCGGTCTCGACGTTCCTCATCTGCTCCTCGAAGGTCCCTCTCTCGTGGGGCTGCTTGATGGCGTTGCCGCCGAGAGCGATCATGACCCTTTTCTTCAAACCGTTTCACCCTGGGAGGGATAAACAGGGCGCGCCATTTCTTAAAACAGTTATCCCCGCTGGGACATTCATACGCCTTTTTGTGTCAAACAGGCTCAGTCCACGTTATATCGTCGTAGACCGATCTATATACGGTGTATTCTGTTGGAACGGGTTTTCCCTGACGGGTTCATGTGGGGGACGGCCATCTCGTCTTTCCAGGCCGAGATGGGCTTGGGCGAGCCGAGCGACGGGACAGACTGGTGGGCGTGGGTCCACGACGAGGCCAACGTCACTGCAGGGAGGGTGAGCGGGGACACGCCCCTCGACGGCCCCGGGTTCTGGGAGCGTTACGACCAGGACCTCACGCTGGCCAGCGAAGGCCTCAGGAACAACTCGATAAGGCTGGCGGTGGACTGGGGCAGGGTGTTCCCCGAGCCCACAACTGTAGTCGAGGTCGACGTTAAGAGGGACCGACGGGGCAACGTGTGGCGGGTGGCGCTGGAGGAAGAAGACTTAGACAACCTGGACAGGCTATCCGACGGCGACGCCGTGGACCGGTACAGGGAGATGCTGGAGAGCGCTCACGGCCACGGGTTGACGCCCATGCTCACCCTCTACCACTGGCCCATCCCTCTCTGGCTCCACGACCCCATTGCCTGCAGGGACGATATAGCCTCCACGGACAAGCGGGGGTGGGTGAGCCAGTCCACAATCGTCGAGTTCGCCAAGCTCACGGCTTACCTCGCCCACCGTCTGGGGGACCTGGTTGACCTCTACTGCACCGTCAACGAGCCCCGGATAATCAGCGAGCACGGCTACCTCACCAGGCGGGGCGAGTTCCCGCCGGGCCTCAACGACCCGTCCCTGTTCCTCACCTGCCTCAAGCACACGTGCATCGCCCACGGCGTCGCGTACGAGCAGGTCAAACACTGGGACAGGCGAGAGGCGTCGCCCCTCGGCCCCTCGACGGTGGGGCTGGTGGCCGTGCTCCAGCACTACGAGCCCGCCGACCCGGGCAGCCCCGACGACGCGTGGATGAGCCGGTTCATAGACTACGCGTTCAACGAGTGGAACCTCAACGCGGTGTTCCACGGCGACTACGACATGAACCTCGACCAGGTCGTGGAGCCGATGGAGCAGCTGCCCCACCAGGTCAAGGGCTGCGACTACCTGGGCGTCAACTACTACGCGAGGTGGAGGGTCAGGCATAGGAAGACCGGCGTGGACCCCCTCCTCGACTACGAGTTCGCGCCGTGCAGCGGCGACTGCTCGGACTACGGCTGGGACGTATACCCGGAGGGGCTCCGGAACGTGCTCACGTGGGCGTACAGGAGGTACAGGCGCCCCATCTATGTGACGGAGAACGGGGTGGCCGACAAAGAGGACAGGATGAGGACGAGGTACCTCAGGAGCCACCTGAGGGAGCTGCACAAGGCAATAACCGTCGACGGGGTCCCGGTCAGGGGCTACTACTACTGGACGCTGATGGACAACTTCGAGTGGAGCGACGGGTACGAGATAAGCTTCGGCCTCTACGGCGTGGACAGGGAGACCAAGAAACGAACCCCGACCAAGGCTGTGCCGGTGTACAGGGAGATAGCAGAGAAGAACCGTCTAAAGTGAACAACGGGAGACCAGTCAACGACCTAGGAAAAGATAATATAGGGGGGCTCGTATACACTCAAAGCCCCCTGGGGATGAGTAAACATGTCGCTGCGAGACCCGGTGAAGATAGAGATCGCTAGAATGCACCGCGTGAAGAAGACGGTGTGCAGGAACTGCGGAGCCACGAACCCGTTCAACGCCACCAAGTGCCGCAAGTGCCACAGCAAGAACCTACGCCCCAAGAGGACCAAG
Source organism: uncultured Candidatus Bathyarchaeia archaeon (assembly GCA_964347405.1). GTDB lineage: Archaea > Thermoproteota > Bathyarchaeia > TCS64 > TCS64 > RBG-16-57-9. Next base: position 3,122 of record CAYFYM010000307.1, read on the forward strand.
GGTAAGGGCAGGTAGCCCTACTCGACGAGGTCGAAGCTGACCTCGAGCAGCTGCTTCTTGTTTCTGTAACGAGTCTTGGAGATGACTAGCCCGCCGACGGCGCCCGTCGACGACGTGTGCCTCTTGTTGCAGGCGTTGACGTTCCAGCCGGGCAGGTGGAATATCTGCAGCTCGGTTATGTGCAGGGGGAGGGGGAACAGGTCGTAAATGAGGTCGCCCCAACGCGCCTCGGCGTCGGTCCTGCTCATCACATGGATCTCTATGGGCTGATCCTCCCTGATCTTCAGGTTGGCCAGCCGCTCGATCTCACCGACCTCGTCGTCCGTGGGCTTCCGGCTGAACTGGACGGTTATCCTGCCGTGTGACCCATCCGACGAAACCCCGGCCGTCCACCTGGCTTCGTCGCCCAGCACCTTGACTATGGCGCCCTTGACCACGTGCAGCGCGGTGTGCGTCCTCGTCTCAACGCTCATGGGGTGAATATCGGGGGCGACTGTTCATAAAACATGTGGGCAGCCGGTGCAGACCGGACAGGGGAAGAGCCCAGGCCCTTCACCATCCGATGGCGTAGGGCTCGCCAGTCCGCGGCGAGGCGCCGCCGAACATGACCCCAGCGTCGGGGTCGTACCTTATGGCGAGGCATCTGCCGTGGCTCCACGGGCGGCTCACCACGATCCTGTGGCCCTTCTCCTTAAGGCCCTTCACCACGTCGCCG
>CAYFYM010000308.1:0-10986 GCA_964347405.1 uncultured Candidatus Bathyarchaeia archaeon
GTTCTACTCGGGGTTCCTCTCCCTCGCCGTCGGCCTGGCCTTGGCCATCCCCGTCTTCGAGACGAGGCTGCTTCTCGTCTTCACGCTGGCCGTCTTGGTCGTGTATGTGCCCAAGGAGGAGGAGGAGCTTGTGCGGCGGTACGGGCAGATGTACCTCGACTACATGGAGAAGGTGAGGCACAGGCTCGTGCCTAGGGTCTATTGACGGCTTGTATGGGGTAAGCAATTTGGGGTTTTTCTGTGCTCGGTGGATGACACTTTTATATATGATTTGATCTGAAAGGGGCGTTTCTGGGGCTTTCGGTGGAAGGGGCTTCGGTTCGGCTTTTCTCGTTTATCCCCCTCCCCCCGCAGGGGGGATGGAGTTTCGAGGCGTACTGACGGAACGTTTTTCTTGGTTACATGAATAGGCGTTTTAAGGTGTGATCGTTTATTTTGGGAGTTTGTATCCTGTTACTTGGTATTACGTAAAAAAATTTCTGTGGCGGGGAATTTTCTTAGTTACATGGAATAATTGAATTTCAATAATCTTTTAGAGAATATTTGAATTAGTATTATAGTTATAATTTCTTGATACCAATATGAAAGTTCTTAACATTGCAGACAATCTACTGGCTTCGTTAGAAAACGAAACACTTTCTGAAGATGAGACAATTAACTATTTTAGAAAAAACCAAAAGCTACTAAAAAGTAACATAAAGCAGGCCTACTCTAAATACCGAGTAGAAGACCTAACCAAAGTAGTAGAAAGGGTTTTCCCAGAGATCATCAGCAAAAAAGATTTGATACTCTCCAACAAACAGTGGTTAACCGAGACTATTGACCAATTATCAGATAAGCTGATCTCAATCTACAGCTTCGTCCCTGAAGTCACTATTGTTCCCTGCATCGGTTTATTCGCGGCAAGCGGATGGGCCAGCAAGGAGCGAGGACACCATGTGTTCATCGCTCTAGAGTTCCCTCACAGTAACATGGACATAATACTAGCACATGAAGTCGCTCACGCCATGAGCCAAGACACTTGGGAAATCGTCTTGGACGGCTTTTACAGGGAGGGGCACGCCGTCTACGTGTCATCTATGCTGTTTCCTGGACACGGTGAAGAGGAATATCTGTTCATGTCCCAGGAACTCCATCATAGATGCCTTGAATGGAAGGAGGCAAACGGAGAAAAAATATTAAATGATTCTACCGAGCGCCTCAAGGTCTTAAACAGGCTCCACAAGTTCTACTTTACCACAGGGCATAACCCCGACTACCCTAACATAGGATATGTCGTTGGCTATCATTTCGTGAAGTACTTAAACAGGAAGCATTCCTTACCCGATCTGCTTGACTTTAGTTTAAAGAGAAAAAGGATGTTAGCTGAATTCACGGAGTTCATAAAGAAAGCTGATAGCTCTATTGGTTAGCTAGAGGCTTTAATCACGCTCTTGAGTTATTATGATACACATTAATTATGATAGTAATTAAAAAAATTCATGAAACCTAATATAAAATAGTAAGAAAATTATTATATTCCAAAATATATAGTTATATCGAGAAATTCAATATCCTTGTTACATGGGACTATATTATGCACTCTTTTCCCGTATCATGTCCTTATACCCATACAAACCCAGAACTACAAACACAATAGCGGTAAACACGATCAACAAGTAAAGGGATATAAACCTGTACCGTGGAAGCCAAGAAAATGAAGGAAGATTAATGGGAGCTATATCACTCGCTGTGTTCCCCATAGCGTGGAAAAGCACAGCAGCTAAGACGCTACCACCCGTGTTGTTATATATCCATGTCCTATAGAAAGTCGCAATCATCTGCCAAATAATCAGCAAAGGAATCGACATACCATAACGTGCGTCCCCCACCCAGAATACTAAAGGAACATGCCACAATCCCTCAATGAAACCAAGGATTATACTGGCATGTGTCGCGTTGAACCGTGATTGTAGTCTGGGTAACGCGTATCCTCTCCAACCAAACTCCTCGCTCAATCCTCCATGAAGAATACTTGCAGCGAATGGGGCTAGTATGATGAAGGGATTATTGTTCCATATTGGTGTTGGTTGGTTGACGTTGAAGATTATCGCCGAGGAGAATCTCAGTAATAGAAATAAACATGGGTAAAATGCTAGGGTGATGAATAGCCATGTCCTTGGTATCTTACTGTTTCTGAAACGACTCCACAATAGTTTGACACCTGCCCGTCCATCACCCCGATAACTCATTATGAAAGCAGCTATCGTGGGTCCAAAAGGACTCAAAAGAACAATGGGCAAGATAGGCCCAAGCTCACCAAGGTCAACACTGGATGTCCCTGTCTCCTCTGGAAGCTTAATGACATTTAATACAAAAGGCGACCAAAAAACCTATGTCCAAACAAATGCGATTACGAAAAAAAGCACCAGATTTCGTGTCTCCAAGTCATCTGTCTTCCAGTTCTCCCCTGTGTGCATGTAACAAACGAATCGGTGTTCATTTTTAATAATTTTGTATAAATGATAATATAACGCACTCTTGATCATCTTAGGTTTATCGAAAAGTGTTGATACCTAAACAATGCGCTCAAAGGAGTACATGATTCTCATTCTCTTTCCAAATACCTTAGCTCATTCACAAGGATTATTTAACTACAATCCCTTTGTTATATCGCAGGAAATTCAATATCCTTGTCACATGGAACTTTTATTTCTTTTTAATTGTGTTTCTCTCTCAAAGTCAGATAGCCATTTTTGAGCAGTTTTTACTCTGGAAGGTTCTTTTTTGACTAGGCAATGTGAAACCCAGGGAGAGCCATCTCTGGAGTGAAAACGGAGGTCGTAGATGCATGAGTTACACGAGATGCAATCTGTTCCTGTACCCCCGAATCCTTCTCTCCAACGGTTCGGTAGCTCAGGTTCACAGATTAGAGGACGACACATTGACACAAAATCGACTTTATTTTTCTGAATAATGCCTTCGATTTGTTCTATATCCCGGTTACCTCCTGATAGAATTAACGGTATTTTTAAATCCAAAGCTTCAGCGTATTTTAGGAAGTAACTCTGTTTTTCGGGCGAGTGTATACCTGTGTGAGATTCAGGGGCTGGTACTGGACGAAAACCAAGCTCAGCCTCTGATCTCACTAGACAATCCCACATACCTCCACTAATTTCGATGGCATCTACACCACAGTTTTCGATTTCTTTCGCTATAAAAGGGAAGTTATGTTCATCGATCCCTCCATCGATATAATCGGTGCAATTCATTTTGATAAGAATAGGATAATCTCCTACTTGGATTCGGGCGCCGGACACGATTTCCTTGATGATTCTAGCTCTATTTTCATAGGACCCACCATACTCGTCTTTCCGTCTATTTGAGTAAGGGGAAAGGAATCTACTCATCATCCCTCCATGAGCTGCATGTATCTGGACACCGTCGAATCCTTCGTTTTTTAAACCGACGATGGTGTTTATCACACATTGTATAATGATTTTAATTTGATGCTTTGAGAGCTGTACACTCATTCTTCCTGTTAATGGAGACTGAATCGCTGATGGAGCGAAACCCCTGACATGAGCTGAAATTTGCGAGATCAATTTGCAATCAGGGGCAATGGTTTTTACCGCATTTACTAGCTTACTCAATCCTTGAACCCTGACTTGCTCATAGGAATCACCAATTGAGAGCAGTTCGGATTTATTCAACCAGCCGTCAGGAATGGCTTGAGAATCGCCTGTGATGATCAAGCCAATGCCGCCTTTAGCCAAATCTGAATATAAATTTATTACAGGTTCTGATACGTAGCCCAACTCAATGAGGGATGTGTCTTCAGTGGCCGATCGAACTAGCCGGTTTGAGACTGTAAGTCTCCCAATCTTTGCTTCAGAAAATATCTTGTAGTAATTTCGACGCGCATTCTTTAATCTCATTTTTTAACCTCATTAGACATAACTATTGGGACGGCCTATGTGCGATGCACGTTTGTATCCGCCATATGCCTCTTTTAAATATCCCTGATATTCGCCCAGTCTTGAGACAAGTCCATTCACGTTCTCAACCCCGACCCTAAGTGTAATTGACTTTAAAATGTGATAAAACTATGAAGGTTTTGAAACCTTAATTTTAAGCAAGGCGGTTCTTGTCTATTCCCCCATAACATATTTATATATTTAGGTATACTACCAATATACGACCAATAACAACGTGGTTGGGGTGAGCACAGCACCCACCGCAAAGTCAAAGACCCAGAACTGAACCCATTTATCTACCGATAACCCCATCTAAACCCAATGTCCCGCGACATTGTCAAGTACTACAGAGACCGCGCCAAGGAATACGAACAAGTATACCAGTGGAGAGACCCCCACCGCCAACAAGAACAAGACCGCCTCAGCCAAGAGATACAAGAAGCCCTCAAAGGACGCGACGTCCTGGACATCGGCTGCGGCACAGGCTACTGGACCCAAAAAACAGGCATGACCGCCCACAGGATCACCGGCATCGACATAAACGAAACCGTCCTGGAGATAGCCAGAACCAAATCCTACGGCTGCCCCACGGAGTTCAGAACCATGGACGCCTATTCCATGGAGTTCCCGCCCGACACGTTCACAGGCGCCCTGGCGACTTTCTGGCTCAGCCACGTCCGCATGGAGGACATAGACGGCTGGATAGAGCACATGCACGGCGTGCTGGCCCCCGGGGCCCGGGTGTTTATAGCCGATAACACGTATATCCCGGGCATCGGCGGCAGACTCGTAAACAAGGAGGGCGACCCCAACACCTACAAGCTCAGGACCCTCAACGACGGCAGCCAGCACCTCATCGTCAAGAACTACTTCACAGCAGACGAGCTCCTGGAGCTGTTCAGCCGCCACACCGAAGGCGTCACATCAGACAACGTCTTCTATGGCAGATGCTTCTGGTGGATAAGCTACGAGCTGAAGAAATAGGCGAGCCCTAGATGGGCTCGAACTCCGATTTGGGGGCTCCGCAGAGGGGGCACTCCCAGCCGTCCGGCAGGTCCCCGAACGTGGTGCCCGCCGGGTAACCGTTATCCGGGTCGCCCACATCCGGGTCGTAGACGTAGCCGCAGACCTGGCACTGGTATTTCTGAGACATGGAGAAGCCAACGTCACCGGGTTATATAAAGCCGCGGCCGCTGGACGGCATCCAAAACGATAATACGAGCCGCGGAGCCAGTACCTTTGATGCTGTCGGAGAGGGAGGCCGCCAAGTACCCGTTCCTCAAGGCGGGGCTGGAGCTAGTGGACGGGCTCGGCCTACAGCTGGACGACCTCGCCGACCCAAACTACGGCAAGGCCCTTGACAGGGCGGCGGAGCGGGTGAAGGAGGCCATAGTGCAGGGAGCCGTCTCAGCCAAGCTGGCTGACCCCCTCACGGAGATACTGAGCTTCCCCGCGGCCGTCATGTACGTCACCCTCATAGGGGAACAGTTTCTGAGCCGCCGCTTCGCCCTGGCTGAGGCCGTCCGAGCGTACAGCCTCCTCCAGGAGGAGTACGAGGAGAAGATCACCCAGATAGCGGTGGACGAGTTCGGCTGGGGCATCAGACGCGACCCCGAGAACATCGACGGCGTAACCCACACACTCAAGCTGGCCTACCCCGACTACCTGCGGGCCGCCTCCTCTTTCCACGAGCCAAAGTGGAAGCTGGTGAACAGGAAGATGGAGAACGGCCTCGTCTCCGTGACGGGCGTCGAGGCGGCCAGGCTCCTACAGGTGGAGGTGGAGCGGTGGGTGCGGGAACGGGCGTCCACGCCGTCCAGCTTCACCCTCCCGGAGCCGCTTCAATCGAGGCTCGACGACGTGAAGAAGGTCTTCGAGGAGAACCGGGCTAGGCTGAGCGGCAGCCAGCTCCCCGACGAGGTCGTCGACGAGGCTTTCCCACCCTGCATGAGGTACTGCCTCGAGGGCCTACTCGCGGGGAGGCGGGCCAGCCACATGGAGAGGTTCGGCCTCACCTCGTTCCTCGTGAACGTAGGCATGCCCATCGAGGAGATGGTGCAATTGTACACCAGCGTCACCGACTTCGACGAGAGCCTCACCCGCTACCAAATAGAGCACATAGCCGGCCTCAAGGGCCACCGCACAAAGTACACGCCGCCCACGTGCAACACCCTCAGGACCCACGGCATCTGCCGCAACATGGACCGCATATGCGAGACCGTGAGCCACCCCCTCGGATACTACCGGAGGAAGGCCCGCCGCCTTGAACGGCAGAGAGAGCAGCGAGAAGCTGAACCCTCAAATACAGCCGCCCAACAATAACAGAGACCGGCATGCAGGAACCCACCAGGGAGAAGAAGCGGGCGCTCAAGAGCATGGGTCTCCACTACTGCAAGAACTACGACAACATCGTGCGCTTCAACCCGCCTTTCTGCGGGAAATGCCGCCATCGCACCTACCCCGCGAGGTAACCTGTTTTAAAACCCCCGAAGACTATTCAATAGCCATGGAAGAGGACTGGGGGAGCCCCGGTTTCGTCGAGGAACAGTTCAATCGGTGGTACGCCCAGAACAGCGACGCCATACCAGCCCCCATAGACATAGCGCACAGGGAGTTCGCCTTCCTCACCTTCCACGGGCGAACCATGTACCGCCACATACAGTTCACCACCCTCGACGAGCTTCGACGATACCTCAGAGCCAACGCCCCCTCCCACAGCTACCACAGCAGCGGCTACTACGACGACCCCACAGCCGACATGGCCCGGAAAGGGTGGAGGGGCGCGGACCTGGTCTTCGACATAGACGCCGACCACTTCGACCTACCCTGCCAGAGAGAGCATGACAGGTGGCGATGCAGAAACTGCGACACCCAGGGCACAGACCACCCCCCAGAGATATGCGAGTGCGGCAAGGCCCAGTTCGAGACCGAGACCTGGCTCTGCGAGCGCTGCCTCCAGGCAGCCAAACACGAGACACAGAAGCTCCTCGACATACTCATACAGGACTTCGGCGTAGCCACCGAAGAGCTGACCACCAACTTCAGCGGCAACAGGGGCTACCACGTCCACGTCCACAGCGACGGCATGATCCCGCTCGACCAGCAGGCCCGCCGCGAGATAGTGGACTACATAATGGCTACCGGCCTCGAGGCCGAACACCAGGGCTTCAGCCAGAGAAAAAGGGGGGCGCAACCCACCCTCGCCGAGGGGGGCTGGAGGGGAAGAACAGCCCGAGCACTTTACGACTACATACAGGAGGTCGAGCCCGAGGAGGTGAGGTCCATGAGGCTCAGCCGTAGAGCCGCGAAGAGCATCACAGAGGACAGGGAGCGGGTGCTAGCCACCCTCATGAAGAAGCACCCCAGCAACGTCACCAGCCTCATAGAACCCAAGAGCCTTAAGACCGTGCTATCGAGGGCCATCAAGCTCCAGGCATCAGAGATCGACACTGTCGTCACCACAGACATCCACCGCCTCATCAGGGTGCCTAAGACGCTCCACGGCAAAACCGGCTGGCAGGTCCAGACCATACCGTACGGCAGCCTCCCAGACTACGACCCCCTGACGAGGGCGGCCGTGATAACGGGCGATCCGGTGCCGCTTGAGTTCAGGTGGGCCCCCAAAATAAAGATAAACGACGTGGAGTATGGACCATACGAAGACGAGCAGGCGGAGCTCCCCCTAGGCGCCGCGCTCTTCTACCTCTGCAAGAAAGGAGCCAGGCTTAGACGATGAGCGACAGGTACGGAAGACTCCAAGAGGCGTGGAAAAGGGAGATAGAGAAGCCTGAGCTTCAGAATATACCCGACGAGTTTCTGCACGAGATGCGCCGCTACTCCGATGAGCTGAACAAGACCGCCACCGACCCCGGGACGCTCACCGGCTCCATAACCGAGAAGGAGAAGCGGTTCGTGGGCAGGATGCTTAGGGAGCTCACCGAGACAAGGCTCCGGAAGATAGTGACCAAGGAGCTCGGAGGCGAGCCCATCGACGCCCAGGCCATGACACCCGAGGAGCAGAGGCTCCACTCAAACGTGAGGCAGCTCTTACAGGGCTACCGGCAAGGGGCAGAGATCCCCGAGCCCGAGGCGCCAGTCGTCCAGGTTACCCGACCGGCATCGACGCCGAGGCCGAGCATAGCAGCTCCACGCGAGGCGGCTGAAGACGGCCTTGTGGTAATCAGGTTCCTGAAGCCATTGCCGGCGATCATGGGCGTAGACATGAAGGCGTACGGCCCCTTCGACCCAGAGGACGTTGCCAGCATCCCGCGTAAGAATGCGGTAAACCTAATAAGGAGAGGTATAGCTAAGCTGGTGGATATAGAGCCATGAAAGTACCGAGGAACATCAGGACCTACTGCCCCAAGTGCAAGACCCACACAGATCACGCTGTCTCCATTTACAAGGCCGGGAGAAGAGCGGGCGCCAAGAAGGGCGAGCGCAGACAGGCCGCCCGGAAGAAGGGCTACGGCGGCCAGAAGTTCCCGGAGCAGCACAACCAGGCCAAGGTCACGAAGAAGCAGACCCTTTTGCTCAGGTGCAAGGAGTGCAGCTACACGTTACAGCGTGAAGGGGTTCGGCTCAAGAAGCTGGAGGTAGTATAGCTTGGCCGAATGGGAGCACCTCATACCACGCCCCACGTCACGGTTCCTGCGAGTCCGGTGCATAAGCTGCGAGAGCGAGCAGATACTGTTCAGCCACAGCAGCACCCTCGTACGGTGCCAGACCTGCGAAGAGGTGCTCGCGGAGCCCACCGGCGGGAAAGCCAAGATCAACGCCGCCATAATATCCGTTTTAGGGTGAAATAAATGAGTCTAGGGCGACCAGAGTGGCCTGAGGTCGGGGAACTCGTCGTAGCGACGGTGCGGCGCGTGGAGAGCTACGGCGCCTACGTCAGCCTCGACGAGTACACGGACCGGGAGGGCCTCCTGCACATCTCCGAGATAAGCAGCAGGTGGGTGAGGAACATCCGTAACCACGTGCGGGCCGGCCAGAAGATCGTCCTACAGGTACTAAGGACGGACCCGGGGAAGGGGCAGGTTGACCTCAGCCTGAGAAGGGTGAGCAGGGACGAGAAACGTAAGAAGATAGAGTCATGGAAGAAGGAGCGGAAGGCGGTCACCCTGCTAACACAGGCAGCCCACCAGCTAAACACGGACACAGAGGCCCTCTTCGAGAGCGAGGGGATGAAGCTGGTTGAACACTACGACAGCCTGTACGAGGGGCTGGAGGAAGCCTCCAAGAGGGGCGTGGACGCCCTCGAAGAGGCGGGGGTAGACCCGAAGGTCGCCGAGGTTCTCAGCGGGATGGCCAAGGAAAAGATAGTCATAAGAGGCGTCACGATACAGGGCGTCTTCGAGGCGTCGACCATGTCCAGCTTCGGGTTACAGGAGATCAAGGACGTCTTCCAGAAAGCCGAGGACGTCGCCGAGGAAAACGACGCCAAGATCACCATAACGACCCTGGGGGCCCCTAAGTACAGGATACAGCTGACGGCGGAGGACTACAAGAAGGCCGAGTACGCGCTAGACACGGTGGTCAAGTTCGCCGAGGCAGCTTGGGAGGGCATCGACGGAAGCATCGCCTTCACGAGGGAGTAGCCCGTTGGTGCGGCTCCTCAGGCGGTGCAAGAGCTGCAGCCGATACACGCTGAAGGACACGTGCCCCGTGTGCGGAGGCGACGCGGAGTCGCCTCACCCAGCGAAGTTCTCGATAGACGACAAGTACCGGAAGTACCGCATCCTCATGAAGAGGATGGCCGAGAAAAACCGTGGTCGCGGCGAAACGGATCATTAAAAGCGTTTACGATGATTTCATTCTTAGAAAGGCTTTTTATCGTTCAGTTACCCATGTTTTTTCGATTACCATGGCAAAGACTTATGTTCGAATCTACGGCCCGCCGCTTCTGAAAGCCATCAAGACTCTTGAAGGCGTCGCCGTAGACATGTCGAAGGCCACAGAGGTGAAGTTCAGCCACAAGTGTGTGCCTTACCCGACGAGGATGCAGAGCGACAAGAGAGACTGGGAAAGTTACCTGAAGAACCTGCAGAACATGTACACTGACTGCTACGAGCCCCAGAAGATCATCAGCGACGCAAGCATGACTCTGGGCGATTACGACTTCGTGTTCGAGTGGGCCGAGAAGAAGCCCTCAATGAAGAAAGTCCAGGGCCTCATCGAGAAGATCGACGCAGCTCTGGGTGAACTAAAAGTCCTCTACTCGCTTAAAACCGAGTAGAACCTATTTTTAATCAAGAATCTATTGTAACGGATAAAATAAAAAAGAGATAAGATTTACTCGTTTTCGGCTTTCATTTCTTCTGTGGCTGCCTCTGCCTCGGCGAGGGCTCTCCTTTCCCGTATCTCCTCGTATACGATGAAGGCGGGCATGATAACCCATATGGCTATCATGACCCAGAAGAGGATGGTGTCGTAGTTCATTCTACTTTCCCTTCCTCCTTCTTTCCGCTGGACAGTAGGGACGCTATTCCCCTGATGCCGCTGCTTGATCCACGGGTTCTTGCCGCGGTTCTCCAGTCGACCTCCACTCGCTCTTTCACAAGCTTGGAGTAGTTGACCCCGGGAACGTAGAGTAGCTTCTCGGGGATAAGGCCGTTTGGCCGGAATATGATCACCGCTATCAACAAGACGCCAAGAAGGATCTGCTCGAAGTAAGCCACTGGGAAGAAGAAGACCTTTTGCAGGAACCACTTGTTCACGATTATGACTCGCCGCATCGCGACGACCAGCGCACATCCGAGGAAGGTTCCGGCGTTGTTACCGGGTCCTCCGAGTATCAGCATCAGCCAGGGCCAGTAGGTCCATAGTGCACGCTGATAGTTTGCTTCCACGACGTAGCTGAAGTAGAACGCCAGTAATGAACCGCTCAACGCCGTGATGCCGGATGCGAACATAAGTATGTTCCGCCTGATACCGACTACATTTTTACCGACGCTGCCCACCGTTATCTCGTTTTCGCGTATCGACCTCATCAATCTACCATAGGGACTGTTCAGCATAGTCCTGAAGA
>CAYFYM010000309.1:0-23764 GCA_964347405.1 uncultured Candidatus Bathyarchaeia archaeon
TCTGGCTGGAAGGAAAAACAATGGCAATACCATGAATCCATTGATTCCAGAGAGACTCTACTGCATACCTATACGGCGGGATTTATACCTTTAGTTAGCGTCCACTCTAAAGAGCATCCACTGGGTGTTGGTTACACTGCGTCTCTGCTGTACACCACTTTGCCGTCGATGACCGTCATCAACGTCTCGACGTTCTTCAGTTCCTGAGGGTCGATGGACAGCGGGTCCCTGTCAACGACCACCAGGTCGGCGAGTTTACCCTCCTCGATGCTACCCTTGATGTCCTCCTCGTGTGCTGCGTAGGCGCCGTCGATGGTGTACGCCCTTATGGCCTCCAGCGGCGTGCAGCCTTCCCCGGCGTACAGCGTCTCGCCGCCGCTGGACCGTCGGGTCACCATGCCGTAGATTCCGAGCCACGGATTGCTGCTGCAGACTGGGCAGTCGCTGTGCCCCGGCGCCGGTATCCCGCGGTCTATGAGGGTCCTGTGGGGCCACATCCACCTCATCTCGGCCTCGCCCCTGTGCCTCCGGTAGGCGTCCCCCAGGTCGTGTATGAAGCCGGTCGCAGACGCGTCTATTACGCCCAGCTCCATAAGCCTGTCCTGGATGGGCGGCGTTACGTAGCAGCAGTGCTCTATCCTGTGCCTGTGGTCGGGCCAAGGCTTCTCCCGGATCGCCGCCTCCAGCGCGTCGAGGGCCAGCCCGATGCCCCTGTCCCCGATGCCGTCCAGCCCCACCCTGAGCCCCGCGAGGTGCGCCCTCCTCACCCTGTCGGCTATGTCGGGGTAGTCGTAGAGGAGTATCCCGTAGTTGTCGGGCTCATCCACGTAGGGCTCGTTGTAAGCGGCCGTGCGTCCGCTGGTGCTGGTGTCGTAGACCCACTCTATCTCGGTGATCTTAAGCCACTCGTCCCCGAAAGGCGTCTGTATACCCGATGCTATGAGGCTTTCAAGCATCCCCTCCTCGCGGCCGCTCATGTGGACGCAGAACCTCATGCCCAGTCCGCCTTTCCGACGAAGCATCTGCATCGCCCTGAACTCCTTGGAGTCAGTCATGCTGGCGTGGACTGTTGTGACTCCGTTGGCCAACAGCTCCTCGACAACCAGGGGGAGGCCCCGCAGGTTCTCGTCCAGGGTGCTCTCGGGCACCATGCGGTAGACCAGATCCTTCGCGGCCTCCAGCAGGACGCCTGTTGGGACGCCCGACTCGTCTCTCGCTATCTTGCCGTGCGGCGGGTCCGGCGTGTCCTTTGTGATCCCGGCGGCCTCCAGCGCCAAGCTGTTTACGACGCCCACGTGGCCGTCGCGCCTCTGTATGTAGAGGGGGTTCTCCGGGGTGACCGTGTCAAGCTCCCAGCGCGTCGGATACCTCCCAAGCATAACGTTGTCGAGGCGGTACCCCAGCAGCCAACTGCCTGGCGGGGCGTCGGCGGCCTTGGCCTCTATGCGTACTAGGAACTCGCCCAGCGAGTCTACGTCCGGTCCGCAGGGGACCCCTCTGACGAGGAACACGCCGTAGGAGCCGGGGTGCATGTGGCTGTCGATGAGCCCCGGCAGCATTGTAAGGCCCCCGAGGTCATGCACCTCCGTGCCGTCGCCTACGACCCCGCCTACGTATTCACCTGAGCCCACCCTGAGTATCCTGCCGGTCTTGACCGCCACGGCCTCGGCGACGGCGTCGTCCCCGTCCACCGTGACGACCCTGCCGTTGACGAAGGCGACGTCCGCGCATAGATAGCTTGATGCAACCATGCATACCTATCCGGGGCGTCGATACTTGAAGCCTGCCTACCCCGTCACGTGGGATGAAGCCGCGAAACAGTGTGAAGGGCAGTAGCTAGTCGGTGACTCTCAGCGTTGGAGACGACTCGTCGGCGTTCAGACGTGAATCGTCCGACGTTAGCACGTAGACGTGATCCCCGGCCTCGTCAGGGGTGTACTGGAAGACGTACACCGCCTCGCTTTCAGGGGCGACGCTCACCTCCTTCACGACGCCGGCCACGGGCACACCGTCCCTGAGTATCGTGCACGTCACGTTCTCCCTGATGCTGTGGACACGCATCGGGTTACGGAACGAGACGGAGACCATCACCGGTCGCCCGGTCTCGACGCCGGTCACGGCAGCCCCTTCCAAACCCCTCCACTCAGAGGAACCGTACAGCACGCGAGGGGCCTCCACCAGGGGGTACCGGGTCGTCGAGAAAGGCAGCCAGGTCTCCATGTACCATAGGTGGGCCCTGACCCTCCCCCTGACCTCCATCTTGACCTCCCCCGAGTGCCTCGCAGCGGCCTCCGCTATGGTGGACCTGAGAGAATGGGTGTCCCCGACCGTGAGCTCCACCCCACGATCCACTAGGCCTAGGTAGGATACCTTCTCCTTTGGAAACGTGAACGTCTCATGGGCGAAGGCCGTGTCCTCCACCAGCAGCTCAAGCTCCACGTCGGAGACGGAGGGCTGCCGCACAGAGACGGCGCTCAGGGTGACGCTTATAAGCCAACGCCTGGCGTAGTCAGGCGTCTCGGTCACCAGCTTGGTCTCGTCGTCGACGGCGGGGAGGGTGATCGACAGCCCGTAGTCCAGGCCGGGTGACTCCCCCGATAGCACGTCCCTGAGGTACCCCGACATCTCCTCCTCGCTGACGCTGAAGAGCACCTTGAGGTTCTTGAGCTCCTCGTAGCTCGCGTAGAAGCTGCCCATCTCCCGCCCAGCCATGATGGACACGAATATGAGCACAAGGGTCAACGCGCTCACTATGTCACGCCTCTCGAGGGACCTGGGTCTAGCCATCTATTATGGGATGGGAAGCCGCCCATATAGCGGTTATCGACGGCTTTCATCCGTTCAAGTTATACAGCCTAAATACGCTCTTCACGGTGAACCACCTTGCATAAGCTCGGCTCGGTGACCGTGGACAGCGTGAAGACGGGGAGGGACATGAGGGAGAGCCTCGGGGATCGGCTCCCAGACTCCGACGTGGTTCTCGTGAAGCCCAACTGGTACAGCCCCCACCCGGGCAACTACACCGACGCGGACGCCCTCCGCCTGGTCATGGAAGCAGTCGACGCCAAGGTGATAGTCGTCGAGGGCTACAGCCTTGACAGGCAGGACGGCTCCATGACGTTGACGGTGGGCGGCGAGAAGGTGGACTGGGGGTGGCTCATACGTAACCCTGGCTGGGAGTGGGTTCAGGAGGGGGGCCGCTGGGACCGGATCCGCCGCCAAGACGAGTGGTTCAGGGACGAGCACGGGTTCACCGACCTCTTCGCGGAGCACGGGGCAGAGTACGTCAACGTGACCGAGGAGATATGGAGGGGTAACACCGTGGAGAGCCGCAGAGTGAGGAAACGGGTCGAGGAACGGTACCCAGCCGCCTTCACCGGGGACATATACGGCTATATGCCCAGACGCCTCGCAGCCCACATGGGGTTCCCCATGATAAGCCTCGGCCACATCAAAGGCTACGGGGGAGAGTACCCCAGCCTCTCGCTGAAGAACATGTTCGGCCTTATCCCGGACCCGCTGAGGGCCTGGTGGCACGGCCCCGGCGACTCCAGGCTCGACCGGAGCATCGTGGACATCACCAAGCTCTACGCCTCGTACTTCCGCCTTTACGGGGTGAACGAGGCCGTGAAGACCCTCGTAGCCACGGACCCCGACGGAGAGGTCAAGGCCCCCTGGGGCAGGTACAGCGTGAAGCCGGGCGACGGGCTGGTGACCCACGGCCCCAACCTACTGGAGCTCGACGCCGTCACCTGCGGCCTTATAGATGTGGACCCCAGGAAGGTGGGCTACCTCCAGAGAGCCGGAGACGTCTTTGACGCTTACAGCGTCGACGACGTGGAGAAGGCTGAGGCGCTTAGCAGCCGGTACCTGCCGTATCGGCCCACGGACTTTAACAAAAACCGAGAGTAAACTACACAATATATAAAAAAACCCGTGCGGATTATGGTTGCTAACTCGGTGAGCCCAGCGTGAAGCAGCTGATCCACAACGGCGTCATGGTCCCGCCCCGGTACGAGGCAAAGGGGCTGTCGGTGGAGATCAGGGGCGAGGAGCACAGGCTGACGCCGGAGCAGGAGGAGCGGGCGGTTGCCTGGGCGAAGAAGATAGGCACCCCGTACGTGAAGGACCCTGTCTTCGCAGAGAACTTCCACAAGGACTTCAGCGAGCTGCTGGGCTTCGAGGTATTGCCCGGCGACGTGGACTATTCCGAGATCCACGGGATGGTAGAGGCTGAACGGGAGCGCAAGAAGGGCCTCAGCAAGGAGGAGAAGAAGCGGCTCCGGGAGGAGCGTAAAGCCGTCCGTGAGGCCAACAAGGAGAGGTACGGGTACGCGGTCATCGACGGCGAGCGCTGCGAGCTGGGCAACTACATGGTGGAGCCCAGCAGTATATTCATGGGCCGAGGCGAGCACCCCCTCCGCGGCAGCTGGAAGGAGGGGCCCCGCCACGTGGACGTGGAGCTCAACCTGAGCCCAGACGCGCCTCTGCCGCCCGGCGACTGGAAAGACGTCCTCTGGGACCCGGACAGCATGTGGATCGCCAGGTGGAAGGACAAGCTCACCGGCAAGATGAAGTACGTGTGGCCCCACGACAGCAGCCCCATCAAGCAGAGGAAGGACATCGAGAAGTACAACAAGGCCATCGAGCTGGGGGAGAACATGGACAGGGTCAAAAGTTTCATAGCGGAGAACCTCACGAGCGACGACGTCAGGCGCCGCAAGACCGCCACAGTATGCTACCTCATAGACGAGCTCAAGTTCAGGGTCGGCGACGAGAAAGACGAGGACGAAGAAGCCGACACAGTCGGCGCCAGCAGCCTCCGACCCGAGCACATCTGCTTCAACGAGGACGGCACCGTCACCTTCGACTTCCTGGGCAAGGACAGCGTCAGGCACCTCCTCACGGCCAGGATAGACGACACGGTCAAGGAGAACCTGAGGGCCTTCGCGGAGGAGAACCACGAAGGCACCCTCTTCGACGAGGTGAACAGCAGCGTGGTGAGCCAGTTCCTCGACGAGGTCATGGAGGGCATCACAGCCAAGGTGTTCAGGACCTGCTACGCCACCGAGGCCGTGGAGGCCAGGCTCAAGGAGCTGCCCATAGAGAGGGACGCCCCCGACTACAGGAAGAAGCACGTGGCCACCCTCGCCAACCTTGAGGCCGCCATCACCTGCAACCACAGACGCACCATACCCAAGACCTGGGAGAGCAGCCTCGCGCGGCAGAAGGAGAGGCTGGCCGCCCGCAAACAGAGAGCAAGGGAGAACATGCGCAAGTACCGTCAACGCATCAGGGACGCCGTAGCCAAGTACCAGGACAGGATGGCCAGGTACGAGGCGAAGCTGGCGGAGGACAGGAAGAAGCTCGACGAGTACAAACAGGAGCTCAAAGAACGCGAGGAGGCGGGCAAGTCCACGAAGGGCATAAAGAATCGCATCGCCTCCAAGAGGCGCGTCATCAGGAACGGCAGGGAACGCATCAAGAGGACGAGGGACAGGCACAGGGACCGCGTGGCCAAGCTCAAGGAGCGGATGGAGGCGCGGCGCGTGAAGGACGAGCAGCTCATCGAGAAAGCCACCCTCCAGATAGAGGCGAAGGATCTGACCCGGGACTACAACCTGGGCACCAGCCTCAAGAGCTACGTCGACCCCCGGGTCTACTACGACTGGGGCCGCGAGGTGGACTACGACTGGCGCAACTATTACTCGAAGACCCTGGAGAAGAAGTTCAGCTGGGTGGACCCGGAGCCACCGGAAGAATAGGGCTAGCCGCCGCCTATGGGCGGCATCACGAGTACCCTGTCGCCGTCCCTCAGAACAGTCTCGTAGCCGTCAAGGCTCCTTATGTCCTGCTCGTCTACGGAGAACATGAGGTAGTCGAGGAGCCTCCCCTCGTCGTCGTACAGGTAACCCCTTAAAGGTTCGCCGTATAGGGCGATGAGGCGGTCGATAAGGTCCATGACGGTGGCGCCTTCGGGCAGGGACAGGGTCTCGGCTCTCTTCCCCGCGGCGTCCCTGACCATTGCGTAATACCTCAACTTGATCTCCAAGCAAGCCGCCCCGTAAACATTATTGGTCTCAGAGTGATAGTATTACATGAGTTTTATGCCTGTGAAGGGATACGCCGGGAAGTACTTGAGAGTCAACCTATCGGAGGGAAGCCTAGTGGACGAGGTGTACGACGAGGCCACGCTGAGGAGGCACCTTGGGGGCACGGGGATGGGCGCTAAGGTGCTCTACGAGGAGGCGCCTAGGGACGCCGAGTTCAGCGACCCCGGGAACGTCGCCGTTATCGCCAGCGGCCCGCTGGGAGGCACGTCGGTGGGCGGCTCGGGCACCATAAGCGTGGTGACCAAGGGCGCCCTCACTGGGGGAGCCACCTCGGTGCAGGCCAACGGGTTATTCGGCGCCTACATGAAGTTCAGCGGCTACGACGGTGTCATACTTACCGGGGCCGGCGACGAGTGGAGGTACCTCGTTCTCAAGGACGGGGGAGCCGAGCTGAGGGACGCATCCAGGTTCGTTGGGCTCGACACCTACGAGGTCACCGACGCCCTCCGCGAGGAGCACGGCGTCGCTGGTAGGGGCGCCAGCGTGGTCTCCATAGGCCCCGCCGGCGAGAACCTGGTCCGCTGGGCCGGGGTATTCGTGGACCATGGCCACAGCGCCAGCCACAACGGCCCGGGCGCTGTCCTCGGCTCCAAGAGGATGAAGGCGATCATTGCTTTCAGGGGCGCCGGCAGGGTGGACGTCCACGACCCGGAGACGCTGAGGGAGGTCTCCCAGGAGATGTACGAGGACGTGGAGTACTTCCAGGGCACAATAGGCGGCGTCGAGCGGATGTACAAGAGCGGCTCAGGAGCCCTCCCAATCAAGAACTATAGCACCTACGACTGGGGCATAGAGCCGGACAAGCTTGAAAGATTCAACGCCAAGAACGTCCGGGACGTCTACCAGAAGAACCGGATGCAGTGCTGGGGCTGCAGGCTCCTCCACAGCACCATGTTCGAGGTCAAGGAGGGCAGGTACGCCGGCTTGGTGGAGGAGCCAGAGTACGAGCAGATGGCGGCGTGGGGCCCAGTAATAGGGAACACGGACGTGGAGGCCGCGTTCATGCTCAGCGGCCTCACCGACAGGCTGGGGCTGGACAACAACGAGGCCGGCTGGGCGGTGGGCTGGGTCATGGAGTGCATGGAGAAGGGTTACCTCACGGAGGAGCAGGTCGGGTTCAGGACCGGCTTCGGCGACGCAGACGGCGCTGAAAGGCTGCTGAGAATGGTGGCGGGCCGTGAAGGCTTCGGCGACATCCTAGCAGAGGGGGTGAGGCGGGCATCCATGAACATCGGCGGCGAGGCCGCCGAGTCCGCGATCTACACGATGAAGGGGAACACGCCACGGGGCCACGACCACAGGTACAGGTGGGCCGAGATGTTCGACACCTGCGTCAGCAACACAGGCACCATAGAGACCCACATGAGCGTCATGAGCCCCGCCGCCCAGGGCCCGGAGAACCCTATGGAGGTCAGCGGCGAGGTCGCCAGAACCAAGGGCCTCATGCAGTTCGAGGACAGCGTCGGCACCTGCAGGTTCAACACCCGGATGAACGCCGAGAGGATCGCCAGGGCCGTCTCCGCCGCCACCGGCTGGGGCATGGACGTAGAGGAGGCGTGGGACGTTGGTCGCAGGACGGTGAACCTGCTCAGGGCGTTCAACCTGCAGTCAGGGCTCACAGCTGAACACGACAGGCCGTCACCGCGCTACGGCTCCACGCCCGTGGACGGCCCCATCGAAGGCACGGGGATAATGCCCCACTGGGACGAGATGCTGAGGAACTACTACACGCTGATGGGTTGGGACCCCGAGACAGGGGTCCCCCTAAGGCAGACCCTCGAAAACCTGGGGCTGGGGCACGTAGCAGACGACCTAAACGCGTGACGCCATCCTCGATACCGTTTTATGCCGTAGGCATAGAGTTGAGTCCATGAAGAACCTTGTCAAGCGTAAGCTGAAGGCCGGCAAGCCGGCCCTAGGCACGTGGGTGGGCATAGGCCACCCCGACGTCACCATGTACCTCGCCGACATGGGGTGGGACTGGCTCGTGTGCGACATGGAGCACAGCCCCTACGGCCCCGAGACCTACCACTTCATGGTGCAGAGCATGCTCTGGGGGAGGCACAGGTGCATGCCCATGTGCAGGATACCTTGGACCGACCTCATCTGGATAAAGAAGGTCATGGACGCCGGCGCCACCGGCATCGTGTCTCCGCGCATCGAGACCAAGGAGCAGGCCGAGGACATGGTACGCCTCATGAAGTACCCGCCGTGGGGTGAACGAGGAGCCGGCCCCAGGCTCGCGGCTTTCAGGGACCCCGACTACTTCGCGTCCGCCAACGAGGAGACACTCTGCGTCGTCATGATAGAGACCGCGAAGGGCGTCGAGAACATAGACGAGATATTCAGCGTCGAGGGGGTGGACGCCTGCTTCGTAGGCCCCAGCGACCTCAGCCTGGACATGGGTATACACCGCCAGTACACCAGCCCCGAGTTCCTGAAGACCCTGGACAGGATCGTCGAGGCGGGAAGGGACCACGGCGTCGCGCCGGGGATGCACTGCTTCACGACGCCCGGGCCCACGAACATCAACGAGGCAATAGAGAGGGGGTTCCGGTTCTGCGCCGTTAACAGCGACACAATGTACCTCAGGAACGGAGTGAACGCGGCCTTCAGCCACGTCAAGGGCTGGAAGCCGGGTCAGCAGGGCGAGGAAGTGGAAGTCTAAGCCTTCAATTTTTAACAAACGGTCAACTGTTTGACTTTTCCCTCAATATTTCTAGAGTAAAAACTATAACCTATGGTTGGGAGTCATATCCCGTGATCACGAGCCTCCTGGCCTCGATGAGCGCCCGCGTCACCTTGGTCCTCGCCCGTTTCTGAAGCCTCCATATGGTGCCCCTACTTACGCCCATCCTGTCCCCCGCCTCCTCCTGTGACAGGTCCTCGAGGTCGAGGAGCCGCAGCACCTCGAGCTCAGCTGGTTCGAGGGGTATGGGTGCGCCGCGCTCCTCCGGCTCCGGCCTGAACGCGGTGATCTTCGCGGTGTGCCCTATCTTCACGGGCAGCGGCCTTCTTCCGTAGCGTCCTCTCCTCCGTCTCCCACGCATCATACGTTATTCTGTGCATAGTCACAATATTTATATATTTGCGTGCATATGCACATAATATAATCTGTGCGGACGCACAGAAAGGTGAGAGGCATGGGATATAGAGGAAGAAGAGGAAGATACCCCGGAAACGGGCCCTTCAGAGACCTGCCCCCCTGGCAGCGGCCGGGCTGGGTCTACGGCTACGGCCGCGGCTATGGTCGCGGATACGGCAGAGCCTACGGGTATGTAGGCGACCCCACCAGGTGCGCCAGGTTCCCCTGGCTACCTAGGTGGTGGTGGGCGAGCCCCGAAGCCCAAGGCACCGTGCCGGTGCCCCCGGCCGACGCATCGTCGGCGGCCCCAGCGTTCGCCCCGGCGCCCGATGAACGCAGCTTCCTCCAAGACCAGACAATGTACCTGGAGCAGGAGCTGTCGGCCATAAGGAAGCGGCTGGAGGAGCTCGGCTCCGAGGAGAAAGACTAGAACCCCAACCCTTTTTGGGATCAAGATGAAGATAGCGGTACCCTCCAAGGGAGATAAAGGGCTGAGAGACAGAGTGGCCGACACCTTCTCGCGGGCGCCCACGTTCACCCTCGTAACCATCCAAGGCGGCGAGATAACCGACGTCGAGGTGCTCAAGAACGAGGCGGCCAAGATGAGTCAGGGGGCGGGTCCGGTGGTCGCCAGGACGCTGAAGGAGAACCAGGTGGAGGTGCTGATATCTGGCGACATTGGGCCGGGCGCCACGAACATCCTTGAGACCATCGAGATACGCATAGAGAAGGCCGAGCCTGGGTCGAAGGTAAAAGAGACGGTGGAGAACTGGGTCAAAGGCTTCTAGACGCCTAGATGCGTCCGGGTCTCTGCCCAGGCCTCCAGTATGGCGGCGCTAGCCGGCGATCCGGGGCTGTACTCGACGACCGGCTGCCCCTGAACCATGGCCTTGGTGACCTCCGGGTCGAAGGGCACAGACCCCACCGTGGCTACATCGTTCTCGTTGCAGAACCCGGTGATCTCGTCCGCGTTCTCGGTGTTCAAGTCGTACTTGTTGACGCAGACCAGGGGCTCCACCTCGAAGTGGCGGAGGAGCCCCAGCGCGCGCTTGAGATCGTGTATCCCCGAAAGCGTCGGCTCCACCACTACGAGGGAGTACTCGACGTCTGAGAGGCTGGCTATCGCCGGGCAGCCTATGCCGGGGGGGCCGTCCACGAGAACCAGCACGCTGCCGTGTTCCTCGGCGAGCCTCTGCGCGTTCCTGCGGTCTAGGGTCACCAGCTTGCCGCTGTTCTCCATGCCGGGCGTGAGCCGGGCGTGGCTCATGGGGCCGAAACGGGTCATGCTTATGTAGGCGTGGCCGCAGACCCTGTCCACGAAGTCTATGGCCTCGGCGGGGCAGTTCACGACGCAGACCTTGCAGCCCTCGCATTGGATGGGGTCTACGCGGTAGTCCGTTATGGCGTTGAACATGCACAGATCCACGCAGCGGCCGCACCTGGTGCACCTGTCCGGGTCTATGACGGCCATCTTCAGGCCCTTGAACTCGACCGTCTCTTTCACCTCCGGTGTCAGGAGCAGGTGGAGGTTGTTTGCGTCGACGTCGCAGTCGGCGAACACGGCGTTCTCCGAGAGGGCGGCGAAGCACGCGGTGACGGTGGTCTTACCTGTGCCGCCTTTCCCGCTCAGTACGGTCATCTGTTTCATCCTGCTAGTTCCTCCGTCTCCTCGAGGAGCGTCTGGAACCTCGGCCTCCACTCGGTCATCTCCTCTGTGAAGGGGACGCCCCTCGAGTACAGTTCAGCTATCCTCCTGTCGAACGGTATCTCCATGAGCACCGGTACGCCTTACCGCTCGCAATACTCGTATACTCCCCTGTCCCCTATGCCGGCGAAGTTCACGGCCACGCCCATGGGGACGCCCAGCTGCCTGACCACCTCCGTCGCCACCTCCAGGTCGTGGAGCCCGAAGGGGGTGGGCTCAGTCACCATTAGGCAGAGGTCGCTGCCGTGCACCGCCTCCACGATTGGGCAGGCCGAGCCCGGGGGGGCGTCGAGTATCACGAGCCCCTCCCGCCTGGCCTGTTCCTTGACTTTGGAGATTATGGGGACGGCGAGGGGCTCGCCTATGTTGAGCTCCCCGTAGACCAGCTCGACGCCGTCTGCCTGCCCCTTGAATATCCATCCGATCACCCGCGGTGTCTCCTCTATGGCGTCCTCCGGGCAGACCAGCCTGCATCCCCCGCAGCTGTGGCAGAGCTCCGGGAAGACCATGGCGGTCTCCCCGGCCACGAAGAGGGCGTTGTACTGGCAGAACTCGGCGCACCTCCTGCAGTGGGTGCATCTCTCCTCCACGATCCTTGGGACGAGGAGCTCGACGGGCTGGGGCTCGGCGGCCTCCGACCGGAGGAATATGTGGGCGTTGGGCTCCTCAACGTCGCAGTCCAGCACCTGATCCGCGTCCACGGAGAGGGCGAGGTTCACCGCCACGCTGGTCTTGCCGGTGCCGCCCTTGCCGCTCGCGACCACTACCTTCATGCCGATCCTAGTGCCTGTGTTCGTGGGCGTGGAGGCAGCCCTCCGTGAGCTCTGAGAGGCGGCCTTCTTTGAAGTCCTCTAGGCTTCTGGCCACCTCCGGGTTGATGGCCTGGAGGACGGCGACGGCGCTGCTCTGGAACATCTTTATGGCTCTCTGCCCCATGCCGCTGGATATCACTACGTCGGCGCCCATGGCCATCATCCGTTCGGGCGGTAGCCCTCTGCCGCCGAAGTGGCTGCTGTCGTTTGGCGTGACGCCGCTTTCCACAACCTCCCCGTCCTCCATCTGGAACCACGCGAAGTACGGGGCTCTGCCGAAGTGCGCCGAGAGATGTTTCGCCTCCCTATCCGCTACGGGCACGACGATCTTAACCAATCATCATCACTTCTCCGTTACTTGGGGTCAACCCCTTCTCCTACCCCGCCCCTGCCTGGCCCCCCGTCCTCCGCCTTGGCCGAAGTGGCCTCCCACGGTTGGGCTCGTGGTTAATTTGAGGGCCCCGACTTGTACTGGCTCACCGCCGCCTCCACCGTGCCCGCCGCGCCCGTGTAAACGCTTATCCCGGCCTAGCTTAGCGCCATGTGGGCGTTGGGGTCGACGTGGCCCGTGATCACGGCCTTCACCCCGAGCTGGGCGACGGCTTGGGCTGCGCCTATGCCGGCTCCGTGGGCCGCCCCTACGCTGGAGTTGGGTATCGCCTGAAGCTTCATGGTCTCCGTGTCCACTAGGAGGAAGACGCTGCAGCGCCCGAACCTCGGGTCCACGGCGCTGTCCAGGCTGCCTCCTGTGGATGATACCGCTACCTTCATTCATCCTTCACCTTTTCCTCGATCTTCTCGACTAGACCCATGAACGACTTGGCTGCCGGGGAGTCCGGGTGCCGCAGTATGAACGGGGTTCCCTCGTCGCTGTCCGTGGATACCCTGGGGTCGATTGGTATGCTTCCGAGGAGCTCCACGTCCATCTCCTCCGCCACCCTGGCGCCGCCGCCCGCGCTGAACACGTCGATGGTCTCGCCGCAGTGGGGGCACACCAGCCCCGCCATGTTCTCTATCACCCCGAACACCGGGACACCCATCTTCCGAGAGAAGGTGACCGCCTTCTTGACGACGGCCTGGCTCACCTCGCTGGGGATGGTGACTATGATCACCCCGTCCATCTCCGGCAGTAGCTGCAGTATGCTGAGGCTCTCGTCGCCGGTGCCCGGCGGGAGATCGACTAGCAGGTAGTCTAGGGGCCCCCACGCCACCTCTCCCAGGAACTGGCGTATGGCGCCCATCTTCAGGGGCCCCCGCCAGATGACCGGGGAGTCGTCCGTGGGCAACAGAAAGTCCATGGAGACCACGCCGACGCCTTCTGGGCCCTTGACGGGCGATATGCCCACGGGGCCCACGTCGAGCCTCTGCCCCTTGAGCCCCATCATCTTGGGGACGCAGGGGCCGGTGAGGTCGGCGTCCAGTATGGCGACCCGCCTGTCCTCGTCGTTCACGGCCAGCGCCGTTGCCAGGTTCACGGTCACCAAGCTCTTCCCGACGCCGCCTTTGCCGCTGATCACCGCGATCTTGTGCTTGACCCTGCTCATGCGCTCCTTTATCAGTTCCATCTGCTGGTTGTTCTGCTCCCAAGGGTTTGGGGCTTCTTTTTGGTCCGCCAAGTCGTACAACTCTTTTTAGTCTAGGTTAAATCGGGTAATCTCTACGCTCATGACTGATAAACTTACCCTTACATGATCTTCAGAGGCTTCGCCATGGAGCCGGCTTACATCCATGACCCGAGTAAACAGGCATTTGCTGATAACTTTTTCTTCTCCGTCTTGACCGATCATAACATTTTAGATGGATAGCTGCACCATTTTGACGGAGAGCCGTTGCACCTCAGAGACCGATTACTGAGGCTCACTGGGAGCCTGCTTAAAACACCGGACGAAGAAGCGGACGCAGCGGTAGCCATACTCATCAGGCCCACCGGCGAAGACCTGGAGGTGTTCATCGTCAAGAGAGCCGAGGTGGACGGAGACCCCTGGAGCGGCGACATGGCGTTCCCCGGCGGCAAGAAGGCGGCGCAGGACCACGGGGTGCTAGATGCCGCCGTCAGGGAAGTCATGGAGGAGACCGGCATCGACCTGAAGCCGCTGACACCCCTTGGGTACATGCAGCCACTAACCTCCTTGGTGAGACAGACCTTCAAGGTGCAGCCCATAGTCTACCTATTAGAGGGCGAATCACCCATCAGGCTGAACTACGAGCTCACGAAGTACATGTGGACCCCCATCGACGAACTCAGAAAACTAAAGTCGCGGGCCGTCGTCAAAGGCTTCGACTCCCCCATATACAAGATAGGAGACGACGTCGTCTGGGGCCTGACCTGCAGGATGCTCGATCAGCTGATAGATGTATTTGACGAAGACTAGAGAAGCCTCTTCAGGGCCTCTGCAACCTGTCCCGGAAGCTCGCCCACGGCCACCCCGGCGCCCCTCAGAGCGTTCATCTTACTCTCAGCAGTCCCCGAGGCTCCCTGTACGATGGCGCCTGCGTGGCCCATCCTCTTACCCGGCACGGCGGCCCTCCCCGCGATGTACGCGGCCACGGGCTTAGTGAAGCCGCCCGCCCCTATGTAGGAGGCGGCGCGCTCCTCGGCGTCTCCGCCGATCTCCCCGATCAGGGCGACTGCCTCGGTCTCCGGGTTGTCCTCGAACCAGCGGAGCGCGTCCACGAAGTCGAGGCCCACGACTGGGTCCCCTCCCAGGCCCACGCAGGTGCTCTGCCCGAGGCCCACCCGGGTGATTTGGGCTGCTACCTCGTAGAACAGGGTGCCGCTGCGGCTTATGACCCCGACACCGCCCCTCTTGAAGACCTGGGCCGGCATGATGCCCATCTTGCTCTCCCCCGCCTTGATGAGGCCTGGCGTGTTGGGCCCTACTATGGTGGTGCCTTTCAGCCCGGCCATGGCCATGAGCTCCACGCTGTCCCTGATGGGCATGCCCTCGGTTATTACCACCACGGGGTCGAGGCCCGCCTCCACGCTCTCAAGCGCCGCGTCCAGCGCGTAGGGCGCTGGCACAAAGATGATGCTGGCGTCTATACCGTGGCTCTCCTTGGCTTCCGCCACCGTGTCGTAGACGTGGACCCCCTCGATGGTCTGGCCGCCGCGGCCCGGCACCGTCCCGGCCACGATCTTGGTGCCGTACTCCTTCATGAGTCGGGTGTGGAAGGCTCCTTGGCTGCCGGTTATGCCCTGCACCAGGACCCTGGTGTCCTTGTATATGAACCGCGGCAACTCGCTCGCCTCCGCCAGCTTCACCGCCAGCTCCGCGGCCTCTTCCATGGAGCCCAGGGTCTCTATCCCCGCCTCCGTGAGTATCCTCCTGCCCTCCTCCTCGTTGGTGCCCATCATGCGGACCACCACCGGCTTCTCGGCGGCCGCCTTGCTCCGGGCCTCGACGACGCCCTCGGCTATGTGGTCGCACCGGGTGATGCCGCCCAGCACGTTCACCAGCAGCGCCTTGGTCCTCTCATCCCTGAGCACGAACTCGGCGGCCTCGCCTATCCTCTCAGGCGTGGCGCCTCCCCCCAGGTCCAGGAAGTTGGCCGCCTTGCCGCCGTGGAGCATCACCGTGTCCAGCGTGGCCATGGTGAGGCCGGCGCCGTTCCCGATGACCCCTATGTCGCCGTCGAGCTCCACGTAGGTCAGGCCCCGGGACCTGGCCTCCATCTCCCTCTCCGTGAACTCCCCCCGGTAGCTCTCCAGGAGCCTGTCCTCGAGCTCCCCGTGCCTGAACAGGGCGTTGTTGTCCACGTTGAGCCTGGCGTCCGCCGCCGTAAACCCGTCCCCCACCTCGGCCAACGGGTTTATCTCGGTTAGCTCGGCGTCCATCTCCAACGACAGCTTGTAGAGGCTCTCCGCTACAGCCGCGAACTGGCGCATCTTCCTGCCGCCGTACCCCAGCCTCTTCGCGACGAGGTTGGCGTGGTAGCTCCTCAGCCCATGCAGCGGGTCCACAACGTGCCGCACGATCCTGTCCGGGGTCTCGGCGGCTACCTCCTCGATGTCCATGCCTCCCTCACCGGAGGCAAGCACCACGTAAGACTTGCTGCGGCGGTCCACCGTCACCCCGAGGTAAATCTCGTTTACTATGCTGAGCTTCTCCTCGACGTACAGCTTCTCCACGGTGAGCCCCTTTATACTCATGCCAAGAAGTGCCTCGGTCGCCTCAGAGGCCTCCCCCGGGGTGTCCGCGAACTTGACCCCCCCGGCTTTGCCTCTGCCCCCGACGGGTAGCTGCGCCTTGATGACGACCGGTTTTCCGAGGGCTTCCGTATATTCCTTGGCCTCCCCCCGGGTAGTGACCATCACGCCTTGGGGCGTCGGTATCCCGTATCTCCTGAAGTATTCCTTCGCTTGGTACTCTAGCAGCTTCAACTATGCGCGCCTCTACTGATTCAACCAATGTACTCTGCGCTGGTAAATATTCGTTCTGGGAAAATGGATGCTTGAAGTTCGGGGGTGAATATATTACGTGTCCATGTTTAAGTGGTATGATTTGAGGTTCGAGACAAGGGAGATCGCCGTCATCGTTGTGTTCAGCGCGTTCGGGGCGGTCATGAGCGTGCCCGTGGGGTACCTAGGCAACTACCTGAAGACGTTCCCCGCGATCCCGCTGGGCGCCGGCCAGATGCTCGCGGGTGTCCACGTCTTCCCTGTGGCTCTAGCCATGATGCAGGTGAGGAGGAGAGGCGCCGCGGCCGCCACGGCGACGGTGAAGGGGCTGGTCGAGGCGGTTCTCTTCAGCTTCCACGGCTTCTCCGTGATCATGATGAGCGGAGTCCAGGGGCTGGTCCTCGACGCAGCCGCAGCCGTGTTCGGGTACGAGTCAAGGACCGGGCTTTGCCTCGGCTGCGGCCTTTCGGCCGCCAGCAACGTAGCATACCTCCAGTTCTTCATCAGGCTTGGGTTCCCGTTGGAGGTCTATGCGTTGATGTACATCCTAGCCTTCGTCTCGGGGGCCGCGTTCGGCGGCTACCTGGGTGACGCCGTGCACAATATGGTCCAGAAGAGGATGGAGTTCTAAGACCAACATAGACGTGGCTATACCTCTCGCCTTATATCACCATGAAACAGTTCAATAGCCGATATTCATGGATAAGACGACCATCAAGAAGAAGGTGATGGAGGAGATCGACAGTAGAGCGGACGAGATCATCGAGTACGCGACGGCGATATGGAGGTACCCTGAACTCGGGTTCAAGGAGTTCAAGACGGCCGAGCTCACGGAGAGGAAATACGAGGCGGCGGGCTGGCGCTACGAGAAAGGCATAGCGATAACGGGCAGCAAAGCCTATCTCGAGGGCGTAGGCTCTGGGCCGTCCATAGGCGTGGTCGGCGAGCTCGACGCCCTGCACATCCCGGTGCACCCAGAGGCTCACCCAGCCACGGGGAACGTCCACGCCTGTGGCCACCACAGCCAGATGGCCGCCATGTTGGGCGCAGGCTACGGCCTAGAAGTCGTCAAGGATCACCTGGACGGCGAGGTCGTCATGGTCGCTGTCCCTGCAGAGGAGTACATAGAGATCGACTACAGGAACAGGCTCCGCGGGGAGGGCAAGCTGGAGTTCTTCGGCGGCAAACAGGAGTTCATAAGGCTGGGCGCCATGGACGACGTGGACATCGTCCTGGGCAGCCACAGCGTCATGGACCAGGAGGAGCTCATAGGCGTCGGCGGCAGCAACAACGGCTTCATCGGCAAGCTCGTCCGCTACACGGGGAGGGAGAGCCACGCCGGCGGCGCCCCGGACAAGGGGATAAACGCCCTCAACGCCGCCATGCTGGGCCTCATGGGCATCCACGCCAACAGGGAGACCTTCCGCGACCAAGACACCATCAGGGTCCACCCCATCATAACCAAGGGAGGCGAGATAGTGAACAACGTGCCCGCCGACGTCAGGATGGAGAGCTACGTCCGAGGCAAGACCGTGGAGGCCATACAGGACGCCAACAGGAAGGTGAACAACGCCCTCCGGGCCGGCGCCATGGCCGTAGGGGCCGAGGTGGAGATAATCGACCACCCAGGCTACATGCCCTACACCAGGGACCCCAACCTGGAGAAGGTGGTAGTCGCCTCGTGCACGGAGCTCGTCGGAGAAGACCAGATAAAGCACAGGGAGCACAGCACAGGCAGCACCGACATGGGTGACTTCAGCTGCATTATGCCCACCACCAGCATAGGCATGGCCGGCACCGAGGGCGCGGGCCACAGCAGGGACCTCAGGATAGTGGACCCCGTGAAACAGTACATCTGGCCCGCCAAGGCCCTCGCCGCCACGGTGGTTGACCTCCTCGCCGATGACGCGATAGAGGCAAAACGGGTCATGGATGGGTTCAAGCCTACTATAAAAAGGAAAGAGTACACGGAGTTCATGAAGAAACTGGTACAGTGAGTGTCTCAACCAGTAAAAAACGGGCTCACAGGAGACTATCCAACGTTTTGTTTTACATATCCGGGTTCGTTGAACGCGTTTCATAAGAGGAACGTTTAATATCGAGAGCATATGAGCCACTCCGAAAAATAAACGAATTTCTGGGGATGCGCGGAGAAAGACATGAAGACCACCCAGACACTCAAGAGATTCTACAGCGGGATAACGCGGGACCTTAAGGTGATCCTAGCGCGGTCCAGCATCGCAAACTTCGCGGTGAACCTAAACCCCTATAACTCGATATTCATAGCCGCCCTCGGCGCCACGGGGACCCAGCCGGGCCTGTTGACCTCCCTCTCCCTGGGTTTGACCGCCGTGACGTCCATCCTGACAGGCTGGCTCTCCGACCGTCTGGACAGGAAGAAGATGTTCCTCGTCGCCGCCTTCAAGGCGTTGGCCGTCCCCGCCAGCGTACTGGGCGGCTGGCTCTGGAACAGCGTGAGCCGCCTAGCCCCCTTCGTATTCATGGCCCTGGTGGACGGCCTCATCAGGATGCCCATAATCTACCTCTACGTGCCGGACAGCAAATCCCTGGACCAGGGGCCCGGCCAGACGTGGCCGGCTTCTAGCTTTCACCCGCCAAAAACTCTTTCACGTCCCAGCCCATTGAGGTAGAGAATACAGTTGATGGATCACCATGAGATATCCCCAGGCGTGAAGATACCGGTCCTCGGCCTCGGCACCTGGGGGATGGGCGGCCGCCAGATCGAGGACCACCGCTGGGACGAAGAGAACGTGACGGCGATACGCATGGCCGTCGAGCTGGGCCTCACCCACATCGACACCGCCGAGTACTATGGGGCGGGCCACGCGGAAGAGCTCGTCGGCGAAGCCATAGAGCCCTACCCCCGGGACAGCCTCTTCATCACGACGAAGGTGTGGCATAACCACCTCCGCTACGACGACCTCATGGAGAGCATGAGGGAGAGCCTGAGACGGCTGGGGCTAGACTACGTCGACCTGTACCTCGTCCACTGGCCGAACTCCAACGTCCCCCTTAGGGAGACCATGGAGGCCATGGAGCGCTGCGCCGAGGAGGGGTACACGCGGTTCATCGGCGTCAGCAACTTCAGCTGGAGCCTCATGAGGGAAGCCCAGAGCCACCTAGATTCACACGCACTGGTCGCCAACCAGGTGGAGTACAGCCTACAGGACCAGAAGCCTAAGATGGACCTACTGCCCCACATGCAGGCGGAGGGCCGGACACTCGTAGCCTACAGACCCCTAGGCAGGGGTATACTGGCGAAGCCGGGGAACAAGGTCCTCGACGAGATCGCCGAGAAATACGGGAAGTCCCAGGCCCAGGTGGCGCTCAACTGGCTCGTCTCACAGGAGAACGTCGTGGCCATACCGAAATCAAGCAACCCCGTTCATCTCCTTGACATAGTCGGCGCCGTAGGCTGGGAGCTCAGCCTAGAAGACTCCATAAGGCTCTCGCAGGGGTTCATCTAGCCTTCGCGGCTGCTGCGGCGCCGGTAGGAAGTAGCGTCTTTGGACTTCTCCTCGACTATCTCCTCGACCTTCACGTTCCCCTTCTTGGACCTAAGGTTCTGTATGAACCCGGTCTTGAAGCCATACCCTAGCCCTGCAGCGGCTACCAGCCCCACCGGCACGTAAAGCAGAGGAGGCTCGGTAAACTCCCGGGCCTTCAATACAATGACCTCCGGGATCGACAGCTTCACCACCTCGAAGGTGGCCAACGGGCTTGAGGAAGACTCGAACAGCTCCCCGGCGTCGACCTGGGCTATCGCCTCCCATTTGCCCAGCTCCTCCGGCACGACTATGGCGGTGAATGAACCCGTCTGAGAGGTCCTGCAGGAATCCACGAAGCTCCCCGTGGGAGTCACAATTATGAACGTAATGGGGACGCCTCTGACGGCTGGGCTCACCGTCCCCGACAGCTCGAAGGGCCGAGTCTTCTTGGCGACGCTGTCTATCTGTGTCGAAACCGTGAAACTCCTCTTCTCGACAGAGAACTCCTTGACGCCAGAGACCGCCGCGTGGTTGACGCTGTCTCCACCGTACTCGATGGTGGCTTCGTAGCCGCCCACCCACTTGGGGGTGTAGGTATACTGGAACTCCCCGACCGTGTTGGTCTTCACGTCAACGACGTCGGAGCGGCTGCCGCAAACAAATCTCAACACGTGGTCCGTGTTTGGAAGCGAAGAGGCTCCTAGGACCGTCAGCGACTCTCCGCCTTTAAGGGACGTGCGAGAACAGCTTAGGCTCAGGTCCACCTTGTTCTTCACCTCAAACTCTCCTCTCGTCGATCCCTTGTTGTCGACTTCATCCGAGGCAGTTACCTTGTACCTCACTAGGTCGTTGAGCTTGAACTTCGGAATGTTTCCCTTGTATCCTTCATCGCACTTCCTCATCTCAACGGCTTCCTCGGTCTCCCAGTCGTCCGACGTGTAGTTCAAAAACACGCTTTCAACCCTGTGATGGGCTTCCACGTCCACGTAGATGGTCGTCTCTTCTCCTGTGTAGCCAACTACGTCTGGGTTCAGCAGGGTGACGTTCAAGGGCCTGTAGTCTGTCTTGAGGTAGAAATCGACGGTTCCATAGTCGTACTCCGCGAGGAGGACGAGGTAGTAGAAAACCGTTGGGTCGTCGACCACCGTCTCGGTAACATTATGGACAGGCTTCCCGAAGGTCACCAGCATGTCCTCGCCGCTGTACTCGCAGCTCGCCGTGTAGTCTATCAAGCTGGCTCCTTCGACGGATGGGTCGTAGCCGCCGTATATTTCGTCGTTATCCCCCGATAATAGATGCCCCCACGGCACGGCGAGGCCGTTCAGATAATGGCCTACCCCGATCGAGGGATTCGCCATCGGGTAAACCCTGGCCTCGTACATGTCTAGGCCCGAGTACCCTTTCTCCGCGTCCGGGTCCGGTACCTTGACCACAAGCTGGTAATCGTCGTTGGGCGTGTCGAACTCGTACGCGTAGTTAAACCAGAATGGGTACGACTCCCCCACCCGGGGCTTGCCGTATAAAGTGACGTTGTACTTGGTGTTCATCTCGATGTGTTTGATCAACATGAACACGGCGGGCTCATTACCCCTACTGTCTTTTGGGTCGTTGTATATCCTGAAGGTATATGAGCCGTCCATCTCGGGTACGAAGTACTGCTTAGGCCCGCCTTTGACCACCTGCTCCGGCTGCCCAGCTGACTCGGTGTGCCTTGACACCAGACGCATGTATGGGTCATACACTTCCAGGTCGTAGTCGGTTAGATCAGAGGTACCAAGGGTCTTGTTGAAGACGAAGTCGCCCACGAGGAAGATGTGGTACTTCTGGCCCTCCTCTAGGCTGCATTTGACTTCACCGGGAACAGGGTACTGGTTTCCGGTTTGCAGTTCAATCGTGAGCTCATGCTGCCCGTCGTCCCATGGCTTGGGGGCAGGCATGTTGATGAAAACCGGCTCAAACGGCTTCCTCAGGGTAACGCTGGCTCCCTTGACTACGGGAACCGGCGTCATGGAGGCCAGTAGGATGAAGAATAAAAAGAGTAAAGACACCCTGTTGGTAATTGTTTTAGCTGATTTTAGCTCAAATCCATATCTGTCATCCATATTCTTACACCGTTTCAGCTCCGTTTTTTACGGGAACCTGACTGGGCAACCTGTGATCCCTAAGTAGAGTTCCCGAGCATATCCTGAATCTGATGATCAAATTTTCCATGAGACCTGTATCTAACCTCTAGATAGTTAATAAAGAGATTATGAATTGGTTATCTGCTTTAAAGATACGTTTAAACAACGTTTCTTGAGCAGAATAACGTGTATTTTCTTCTTTTTATAAATCAATTACATCAAAACATCTCAACATGTCACAAAAAAAAGGGTTTAAGCGTATACCCATAGCGTCGAGGGGCCGTCTGGCCACTCCATCATTAACCCGTCTTCATCGTGGATAGTGTTTGAACCTCTTTTCACCTCTACTCTGTATTCGCCGTTGCCCCACTCTGATACTTCAAAGGGCTTGAAGGCCGAGCCTCCTATTTTCCATACTTGGGCATAATTTTTTTGGACCCAGTCCGAGGCTTCCCACTTGTACAGGTACACCTTGAAAACGACGCCTCCGGAGGATATGATCACGTTGATGATCTTGGATTCGACGATCCATGAACCGTTGCCGTACTCAAGGTCCCCTGAGCTACTGTCGAAGATGTTGCCCCTCTCCGTCGTTAACCGGAGATTATAGCTAGCCCCCTCGACGACTGGGACGTCATATGGACCAATTTCGACTCCGCCCTCCATGGGGTCTAGTTCAGTAGACGTGTCATGAATCGTGTTGTTTATCCATACACGCACGATCTTGGACCCCACAGGGCTGTTGTTTTGGATAACTACTACCAAGTCGTCGCTGGTGTCTGGGTATGAATAGAAGGATATCTCCTCTCTCCCTTTTTCCTCGTCCACACGGGCGATTTCATGTTTCTCTTGTTCAAATATAATGTCAGCTTGGTTCATTGTGAGGTACATGGGAATGACAGCCGTAAACAGTATGCCTACGAATATCAGGGTGCCGAGAATGGAAGACATTCCTCTCTGCTTGGGTTTATACATAGAACAAGTAGTATACACTGTTCTGCCTCCTACTATAAACTTGGATAGAAACCTCGTCTCCTTTCTGCAGAGGGCCCTCAGCGAGTGACACGTTTATCCTCGTGTAGTTACCGGCAACGATCTCCGTACCCATGACGCTTCCACTATTACCGTCGTCAACATCGACGTAGACGTCCACGACCACTTTGACGTCGCCGTAGTTGTATACCCAGACGGAAAGGCTGTCGCCGTTAGTGCTATTAGACACCCATTCGACTACGAAGCGTTCAGTTATTTCATCGACCAGAGTAAGAGTGTCGTTGACGTAGTTTTCCGCAATTATAGTGGACGCTCCTTTGGCATAAGTCCATAATCCGCCGCCTATGGCTAAGACCACGGCGGATATGATGATCGTGGCTATAACAGGAGACAAGGCTCTACTTTTTCTTGTCATCATATCAACGCTCCTGAGATGTTGAAGTTCGAGACCGTCCATATGCCGCCGAGGGATACGAGGCTCAGCAGTATGGAGTGCTTGAAGCCCGCGGACACCCTCCCCGTTACTATCTTCCCGGTGACCAGACCCAGGGTGAACGAGTGCAACGATAACGGCGTCAGAAGAGTCTTGAGCAGTGTGATCTGGGGCACGCTGACCCCTATATTCGAACCCGTGAAGAAGCCGAGGAAAAGCACGGTGGTGCCTGTGAGCAGCGCCGCCCCGATGTACGGCACTATTAGCAACGGCATTAGAACCGCCCTCTTCTCCGCCTCAAGCTGCTTCGTCGCCTCGCTGAACTCGGCCAGGCTCTCGATGCTCTGCTCCGTCCCACCGCCCACCTCCACCGTGTCAATGAGCAGGTAGATGTTCACCAGCGCTATCCAGTTCTTAACCTTCTCTGAGAACTCCTGGTATATCTGCCTGAGGGGGTAGCCCCAGTTGATCTTCGTGCTGATGTCCTGAAGGTACCTGCTGAACCCCTTGTACTCGCGGGAGCTGAGCGCCTCTATGCTTTTCTCTGGGCTGAGCCCGCTCTTCCGAACCTCCACCAGGTCCCTCAGGAACT
>CAYFYM010000310.1:0-5570 GCA_964347405.1 uncultured Candidatus Bathyarchaeia archaeon
GCTTGGCGGAAGGCGGTGGTGGCCAGGGCCACGGTGACGGGTTTGGAGTCGACGCCGCTGAACGAGAGGCAGCAGTCCCCGATGGCGTAGACGTCCTTCACGTTGGTCTCCATCCGCTCGTCAGTTATGATCGCTCCCCTCTCCGCGGCTATCCCTGCCTCCTCGGCTATCCCTGACTTGGGTCTCACGCCGACGGCCATGACCACGAGGTTCGTGGGTATGGTCTCGCCGGCTATCACTACTGACTCCACCCTGTCCTCCCCGTTGACGGCGTCTATGCCCTTCCCGAAGAGGATGTGGAAGCCCTTGGACTCCAGGTACTCGCGTATCTTCTCGCCCATGTCCGGGTCCAGGTTCCGCGGGAACGGGGGAGGGCTCCTCTTGGTCACGTAGACCTCGAGCCCCAGCTCCTTTAGAGCATAGGCTATCTCCAGCCCTATGGCTCCGCCGCCGACGACGACAGCCCTTTCGCTGGCCAGGGCGGCGTCCCGGAGCGCCTCCGCTTCCTCGGGGTTGGTGACGACGTGCACCCCCTTCCCGAGGAGCTCATGGGCGCCGGGGATGGGCAGTATGATGGGGTCGCTGCCCGTGGAGACGATGAGGGAGTCATAGTCCAGCCAGAACACCTCGCCTGACCCGAGGTTCTTCACCTCCACCCTCTTCCCCTCCGTGTCTATGGATAGGGCCTCGTGGCTCGTCAGCTTGTTGAGCCGCCTCGTCGTGGGGACGCTGTGCTTCAGGTCCTCGAAGCTTGGCACCTTCCCCTCTATCGCGTACGGCAGCCCGCAGGGGGAGAACATGTCGTAGTCTCTCTTCTCGATGATGGTTATCTCGACGCCCCTGTCGAAGCTGGTGGCTCCCCTAGACGCGTACAGGCCGCCGGTTCCCATACCGATGATGACGATCTTCTTAGGTGACTCGGATTTTTTCATTCCTCTATTCCTCTACTCTCTATTCCCTTGAGTGGCTTTTCGCCGATGGATACTCCTCTAAACATCGCAAACATGGGTTTAACTATTTGTATCGACTTCCAGACATGCTCCAAAATACCTAAAAACGCTTCCGGGTGACGGCGTCTTCCGCCGGGACACATATCGGGATGTTTAATTGTACCTTGGGGTCTTCACCTCTGAGCTTAACATGCGTGTCTGGAAGACCCTCAGCATGAGGGATACTGTGATGACGAGGAGCGAGGGCTGCAGGGTATGGGACAGGGAAGGCAACTCCTACCTGGACCTCCAGTCCGGTTACTGGTGCAGCGTCCTCGGGTACGGCAACCCCGACCTCACCGAGCCCGTGAAACATCAGATCGATAGGCTCGTCAACGTGATGTCGGCGTTCAGGACCGAGGAGATAGAGCTGGCGCTCCACGAGCTGGAGAAGGTGCTGCCGCAGGCGCTGAGCAGGGCGGCGTTCCTCAACTCGGGGAGCGAGGCCGTGGACCTCGCATTGAAGATGGCGAGGGCCGCCACGGGGCACACGGGGGTCGTGGTGAACGAGAGAGGCTACTACGGCGCCACTTCGTACCCGTTCTCGCTTTCGTGGCCCGGCATCGAGGCAAGTTACCTGCCTGACCCGGGGGAGGTGCACAGGCTGCCGCCGCCCCTCTGCCAGAGCTGTACACATGGCTCACGGGAGGAATGCACCGGATTCGAGTGCCTTGAGCGGCTCCAGACGCTGTTGGACAGGGGCAACACGAACATCGCGGCCATAATGTACGAACCCGTACTCGGGGCAGGCATACTCGTGCCCCCGATAGGGTACGGCGCCAGGCTCCGGGAGTACGCGGACGCCCTTGGGGCGCTCCTCATCTCGGAGGAGGTGACGACGGCGCCGGGCAAGACGGGGCGATGGTTCGCTTACCAGCACGACGGCATAGAGCCCGACATCCTCGTCCTAGGCAAGGCCGTCGGCGGGGGCTTCCCGGTGTCCATGGTGGTGACCACCGGGGAGGTCGAGGAGCGTTGCAGGGACTCTCTCCGCCACGTCCAGAGCCACCAGAACGACGCTTTCTCCGGGAGGGTGGTGGCCACAGTCCTGTCCATCATCCGGGAGCAGGGCCTCGTCAAGCAGGCCGCGGAGAAGGGCGAGTACTTCATCGAAGAGTTGAAGGGGCTGACGGACGAGCACCCGTTCATCGTAGACGTAAGGGGGAGGGGCCTCATGTTCGGCGTGGAGCTTAGCAACGGGCACGCCCACCTAGGGGCTGTCATCCAAGAAAGGCTATTCGAGAGGGGGTACCTGATGGACTACCACGCCTCGACGCGCACGTTCAGGTTCTTCCCGCCCTACGTGATAACCTACGGGGAGATCGACCTGTTCATAGCCGACCTGAGGGAGTCCCTGGCCGGGTTGGGGCCGCCATGAGCGTCTAGGCAGCGGGCTGGCCGTCTTCCATGTCCATCAATCCGCTTACGCACGCCACGTACTTGCCCGACTCGGTTATGCTGTAGACGTTCTCCCTGCCCCGCTTCTCCTTGGCTATGTACCCGGCGTCGTCGAGCTTCCCCGTGATCCCCTTGTTCAGCCTCATGAGCATCCCTATCTTCTCGCCCCGGGTGAGCTTTGCGGGGTCGTCCTCGAAGCCCTCGACTCCCTCGCCGTGGAGATACTCTAAGATGTCTGATGTCCGCATCTCGCCCGTCTGGTGCAGCTTGACAAGCACCTTCATGCCCCTTTCGTCGGGGAGCATTATGTTGAAGTTCTCCAGGAAGTGGACTTGGGGCATCGTGACTATGGCTTTCCCGTGACTGAGCTTCTCCTGCCGTGTGTGGACGTAGCGGTTGCACCGCACGTAGTAGAGGCGGGCGCCCTGCACCATGGCGGCTATAGCGGTGCCAGCGGAGACGAAGGGGCCGCCCGCAGACATGTTGACGTAGACGACGTTCCCCTTCTCCTTCTCCTGTTTCACGATGCGGCTGACCTTGGAGATGACATCCAGCATGTTGAATATGTTCGTGAAGACGGTGACGGTCTCGACGCCGAGGGCCCTGAACCTCTGCTCCACCTTCCTCCAGTAGTAGCTGATCTCGTCTATCTCGTCCAGCTGGGCCTGCGTCAACGTGAAGGCGAGGAGATACACCTTGTTGGCCCTGAAGCCGCCTTCGACCTCGAAAGCCCGGACGGCGCGGTCTATCTCCTCCTCTAGGGGGATGACGTGCACCGTCTCTATGCCTCCCCCTATCGTGGAGTATCTAGGTACCTGAATGCTCATCGTTAAACATGTTAAAGATGTTAAACTAAATAAGTTTAATTATTTCCTCGGGGTAGCACACTAGAAGCCTTAATCCTTCCGTGAAACCCGGGGGCATGGCTT
This sequence comes from uncultured Candidatus Bathyarchaeia archaeon, assembly GCA_964347405.1. Classification (GTDB taxonomy): domain Archaea; phylum Thermoproteota; class Bathyarchaeia; order TCS64; family TCS64; genus RBG-16-57-9. The sequence goes on from CAYFYM010000310.1 coordinate 3,317, forward strand.
CACCCCCGGTAGAGTGATCAACATGAGACAGAACAGCGCACTCAAGGGGATGAGGGGGTTCACCGTGGTCTGGGCTGGGCAGTTCGTATCTCTCCTCGGCACACGGATGACCAACTTCGCGTTGACCATATGGGCATGGCAGGTCACGGGCCAGGCCACCACCCTCGCCATGGTCCAGCTGTTCTACTTCGCGCCCGACGTCCTGCTGAAGCCCGTCGCCGGCGCACTAGTGGACAGGTGGAGCCGGAAGCTGGTGATGATCCTCAGCGACCTGGCGGCCGGGATAGGCACCGTGGCCATCTTCCTGTTACTGTCAGCCGACGCCTTACAGGTGTGGCACCTCTACGCCATCTCGGCCTTCATGGGCATGTTCCAGAGCTTCCAGTTCCCCGCGTACAGCGCAGCCGTCAGCACCATGCTCGATAAGGAGCAGTACACGAGAGCCAGCGGCATGCTTGGCCTCGCCAACAGCGCCTCCAACATCTTCGGCCCCGCCGCGGCGGGTGTCCTCATCGCAGTCGTGGGCACCACCGGCATCCTCGCCTTCGACATCATAAGCTTCGTGGTGGCTATAGCCGCGGTTCTCGTGGTGTCAATCCCCCAGCCAGAGCCCAGGGTCGCAGAGACGGAGAAGCGCAGCCTCCTCCAAGACAGCCTCTTCGGCTTCAGATATATCTATGCCCGGCCCAGCCTCCTCGGCCTCCAGCTTGTCTTCTTCTTCATCAACTTCAGCGCCAGCCTCTGTTTCCCCCTCATCGCTCCCATGGTGCTCTCAAGGACAGGCGACGACACGCTTGTTCTCGGCAGCGTCCAGTCCGCCTTCGGCTTGGGTGGTCTAGTTGGGGGCCTGTTGCTGAGTGCGTGGGGAGGCCCCAGGAAGAGGGTGTACGGCGTGCTGTTCGGTATGATGCTCAGCAGCCTCTTCGGAGTAACGATGCTGGGTTTGGGCAGGGCCCCAATCGTGTGGATGCTGGCCTCCTTCATGGAGATGTTCTTCCTCCCGTTCATCAACGGCTCGAACCAGGCCATCTGGCAGAGCAAGGTGCCCCCGGAGATGCAGGGCAGGGTGTTCGCCGTCAGGTCTCAGATCGCACAGATCTCGGCCCCGGTGGCCATGGCCATAACGGGGCCTTTAACCGACCTTTTTCTCACGCCCTCGATGGAAGTGGGCGGCTCGCTGGCTCCGGTCTTCGGATGGCTCGTCGGCGTAGGACCCGGCGCCGGGATTTCGCTGCTCTTCGTCTTCATGGGGGCAGCTGGTTTTGTGACGGGGCTTGTGGGTTATCTTCTTCCCCATATCAGGGACGTCGAGGAGATAATCCCCGACCACGATGTGGCTTTGGTCGAGGCCTAACACCGTATTCGCATTACATGGTTTTCATCTCTAATTCCATAAGATTTAAATACGTAAAAACTCGTATATAATTCGACTGTAATAGAATAATAATCGGTGAATAACGAACTGGATGGGTTTTGATGTCTAGAAAAGATGACACAGAGATGGGGAGCCTGAGGGAAGAGGTAAAGATTCTGCGTGAACAGCTTCTCAGGATATCCGAGCGGATCGAAGAGACGGAGGAGGCCGAAGAGGCCCCCAAGGACGACGAGGGCGAAGAAGCCCCCGAGGCCCCGGAAGAAGAACCCCTAGAGGAGGAGACGGAAGACGAGTGGTTCGACGAAGACGAGCCCTACTACGGGCGGAGAAGGCCTCGGAAGAGAGTCATGGTTGGGGGACCGTTCCTGGGCGAAGACTTCGGGGACCGGCTGGGCGACTACATAGGCGGCTTCGTGGAGGACGTCATGGAGGGGGTCACCAGCGAGCTTGAGCGCAGCCTCTTCTGGGAGGACCGGCCGGAGAGGGAGAGGCCCACCGTCATGAGCGACGCCGAGGTACAGCGCACGGCCGACGTCATGAGCGCCCTGGGCAACGAGCACAGGATAAAGATACTGAAGGAGCTCACCTGGGGTGGCCTCTACGCGAGCGACCTGCAGGACGTCCTCAAGGAGATCAGCGCCAGCACCCTCAGCAGCCACCTCGACGTGCTGCAGGAGGCCGGGCTCATAGTCCAGGAGAGGAGGCGGGGCAGGTACCTCATCACCATGAGCGGAAGGCTCGCCATAAAGATGGCTTCCAGCATAGCCAAACGCGTTAAGACCCGCGTGGACCCCGGGGGCTACATCTAAGTCACTTATTGTGAGTGCAAAAAGTGTCCAATTTACGTGAGTCCACGTTATAAGCGCGGGAAATTAGAGG
>CAYFYM010000311.1:0-3236 GCA_964347405.1 uncultured Candidatus Bathyarchaeia archaeon
CGAGCTCATGCAGCCCGTCACCAACGACGCCACGTTCCGCGGCATGCAGAAGTACATAGAGGAGCGAATATACGTCGACGACAAGATCATCGACTACATCAGCCAGATAATCAGGGAGACCAGGAGGCACCCAGTCGTGGAGGTTGGGGCGAGCCCCAGGGGCGGCCTCTCGCTCCTCAAGGTGGCCAGGGCCCACGCCGCCATCTCGGGCCGAGGCTTCGTCACCCCGGACGACGTCAAGATGTTCGCCCACGACGCCATAGGGCACAGGGTGATAATGAAGATGGAGTACGTGCTGGAGGGCAGCTTCAGCGTGGACGCCGTACTCAACGAGATACTCGAGCAGACAGAGGTACCCAAAGAGTTCATAGGTAAAAGATGACAGCCCGGACACTGACCCAGGACACCATCGAGCTGGTGGTTACCGCCGTCACATTCCTAGTGCTAGGCATGTTCCTGGGGAACATGATACTCATAACCCTGGGCCTCGCCCCCGTCATATTCCTGACGACGGGGATACTCATAGGGCAGCCCAAGGTGACTTCGGTGGAGCGCGTCGGCAAAGACGTCAAGGTCAACGTCGACGACAAGGTGAGGGACAGGCTAACCGTCACCGTAGAGGGGGGGCCCGGCCTCGTCACCGTCTCCGACGTCCTGCCGGGCAGCTTCGCCCTCGACGAGGGAACAAACTTCAAAGCTATCTGGAAGGGGCTCACGCCGAAAACCGTCGAGTTCGAGTACATGGCCGTGTGCGCCAAGAGGGGTTACTTCGACCTACGCGAGGTCGCGTACGAGGTGCGGCACCCCCTGATGATCAGAAGCAACGTGCTGGGCAGCCTCAACTCGAAGAGGGCCGTGGTGGTGCAGCCCCAGCCCCTCTTCGTCAGGAAGATCAAGAACCACAAGAGCATAAGCAGGATACCCATGCCCATGGACGCCAGGTTCAGGTTCGGCATCTCCACCACCGACTTCAGGGAGATAAGGGACTACTCGGTCGGGGACCACTACCGCACCATCAACTGGAAGGCGTCGGCCAAGCTCCTGAGCGTCAAGCCCGGCAGCTTCCTCGTCAACGAGTACGAGAAGGAGGGCAAGAAGCAGGTGTGGATATTCCTCGACAGCGCCGCCCACATGGCGCTGGGCACAGCCGTGAACAACACCCTGGAGTACGCGATCAGGGCGGTGATGGGGTTCACCAACTTCTACATAGACAGGGACTGCCGCGTAGGCTTCTGCGTCTACGACCACGACGCCTACCAGTGGGAGGGCACCTTCGTCAAGAAGGAGGAGCCCGAGATCGACGAGAGCATCATGACGGGCCTGGACCAGATAGAGGACATCAGCGAGGAGGAGAAAGCCAGGGAGCCCACGGTCAGGCAGAAGACCAGGAGCAGGGTGCTGTTCCCGGACGTGGGGAAGCGCCAGCAGTACAAGATAACGAGGGAGCTCCTCCACGTGGACATCAGGTACAGCAGCGAGAGCCTCAAGGAGGCGGTGCACAGCTGCCGCCGCTACATCGTCGGCACCCAGCCCCTTTTCGTCATAGTCACCATGGTGGAGCCCGCCAAGATCAAGGGCATCACGGAGGGCGTCAAGGAGCTACACAGGTACGTGGGCAGGGCCACCACCAAGCCCGCTATAATCATTTTCAACGTCCAGGGCTACAGCATCGCCGCCCAGAGCGAGGAGGAGAAGATAGCCGCCGGGTTCCTCACCTACCACAACCAGCCCTACTACGACGCCCTCAGGGGCATGGGCTGCATAGTCGTAAACTGGGACCCGGTGGGGGAGAGCTTCGCGCAGGCGCTGCAGCGCCAGAGGGTGGGGAGATGAGGGAGAACGTAATCCGGTCCGTCGAGCTGGGGGTGGCCCTGGCGGCGTGCTACATGGCCGCCGTGACCATGGTCCAGACGTCCCTCTACGAACGCATAATCAAGATGATCAGGGACAGCTTCATGGGGCCCCTCCTGGAGCCCTACATGGCGTACTTCGACCTCTCGGTGATGGTGCTGGCGCTTGCCCTCTGCTTCACCCTCTGGAGGAGAGGCGGCATAGACTCGTTCAGCAAGCTCTTCAGCCTCAACATGCTCATGTTCTTCCCAGCCGTACTGGACTTCAGCACCTTCAACTGGGTCGGCCTCATACTGGACCTTACGCCCAGCCACAGGGTCACGGACCTCTGGGTCTTCGGCGTCGGCCTCCTGCTCCAGGTGACCTACCTCATGCTCAGGTACACGTACAGGTTCAGGGAGGACCGGGAGGAGCTGCTCGCCAGGGGCGCGTTGGAGGAGGACATCAACCAAGTCAGCAGGGGCCAGATGGGGTACCTCACCCTCATCGCTTCCGTAACCACGTTGACGACGACCGTCATCTACGTGGCGGCGCCGAGTCTCAGCGGGTACCTGCGGCAGCCCCTGAACGCGCTGCCTTACTTCATCCGCACCAAGGCCCACATCCTGGTCGGGGTAGCCGTAATACTCTGGATAGCCGCGAGCCTCATACTGTATCTACGCGACTCAAGCAGCGGGGGCGAAACACCTCTCGGCTTCAGGGATTAACGTCGGGGGACGCCCCCATTGAACCGTAGGTTAGAGGAAGAAACAGAGGCCTTATGACTGGCGACTTTTGTTAGAGGATGGCGCCTGGCTCGTAGGCGGCTTCCCTGCCGTACTTCTCTAGGATCGGCGCCGCCTTCTCTCTGACGGCCGCTATCTGCCTGTACGCGTTCCCGACGAAGTGGCGCTTGTCCCTCATGACGCCGCTGAGCTCCCCGGGAGTCACGTCCACGGCCTTGAAGGCGGGCTCCTCCGCCAGCAGCATCATGAGCCTGTTACCCGGGGCCCCGCTCTCCCTCATCCGGAGCGCCTCGGCCACGGCGTGCCTCTTGATGACGGCGTGGGCCTCCTCCCTCCCCATGCCGTGCTTCACCGCCAACGCGAGTATCTCGGTGGTGGCAAGGAACGGCAGGTACCTGTCCAGCTCCCTGCCGATGACGGCCGGGTAGGCGCCCATCTGGTTGAGCACGGTGAGCGTGGTCTCGACGATGCCGTCGGCGGCGTAGAACGCGTCCGGTATCACCACCCTGCGCACAGCCGAGCACGAGACGTCTCCCTCCTCCCACTGGCCGCCGGCGAGCCTGGAAGCGCCGTCGGCGTACATCTTCTGGAGCTCGCTCAACGCGCAGATGCGCTCCGTGCTCCTGGTGTTCATCTTGTGGGGCATGACGCTGCTCCCCA
>CAYFYM010000312.1:0-13449 GCA_964347405.1 uncultured Candidatus Bathyarchaeia archaeon
CTATTATAAAAAATTTAATTTTTTCAAAAATTATTGAATTACAACAATTATTATTTATTTTTAATATTTACCGTTTACTGAGCCGGGGCTTTACTTTTAATTTATGGCAGTTTGTTCAAACATCAATTCGGTACCATCATATGCATTCATTACTTTGAAGTAAACACTCATTCAAGAAATATTATAAAGTCCAAAAAACATGATGCTAGAACAATTTTTACGAAATAAATAAATGTTATACCAAGAAAACAATATTTTAAAAAAAAGGGAAAACTAAGATAAAAAAAATATCAACCAGAACTGGAAAAACGCTTGTAGCAAGTAGCCAATTATAAGGAACCCCATGTCGTCAACTCCAGCAAGATTCCTAACAACACGTAACCTAAACAAAGCCTATCTTTGAAACACAACAACCCCCAAGAGCACACATCAAGCCCTCAACAACTTTTATTACTATAAAAAACAAAGCAAACATCAGACGTGAAAACCAGACTGGTCGCCGCCCTCGTCGCCACCATGCTGCTCCTCAGCCTAGCCATCCCAGCGCTAGCCCAGACGGACACAGACGACCAAAGCGACCCGGCCCCAGCCACCCCCATACAGGACCCCTACCTGGAGGAGTACCTGCCGTGCACAAACGCCAGGTACAGGGCATGGTACGGCGCCTCGTGACCAAGCCCCCTCTACTCAGCCAGCCCGGGCCAGACGAGCCACACTAGCCCACAACCATCACACATGACCACCATAAAGGTCAACAACCAAACGTCTAACATCCACCGTGAAGCCACCGACAGCAAACACCACCCAACCACAGCTAAAAAAAACACAAAAACAACTAAACCCACCCCCGGAAAAACGCTTATAACAAGTTACCAGTTACAAGGAAAACACAGATTCGCAAACCAAACCCCAGGACACGTCAACTACCCCGGGCCAGACGAACAAGCCCGGCCACGAAGTTCAGCGCAGGCACCTCCTCCATGTACCGCAGATACGGCTCACCGAACTTCTCCACCAGCCTCCTGTCCGCCGGCGGCACCTCCATCGCATACACGGCAGCAGCCACCGAACCAGCCAAAACACTGTACACGTGCTGAGACATCAGCATCATGCTCACCGCGATGAGTATCCCCGCCAGAAACTGGGGGTGCCTCACCACGCCGTACACGCCGGAGGTCACCAGCCGCGTAGTGTGCACGTAGCTCCCGCCCTCCGCCACCCCGCCGCGCCTCCTGAACTCGAATATGGGGAGCCACCCGAACAAAGCGGACACCGCCAGCACCAGCCACCCCAGGTTGACAGCCCAGTCCAGCCCCAACCCGTTGTAAAACCGCCACGAGAGATAGAACTGGTAAACCATCAAAGGCACGTAGACGCAGGCCCTCGCCCAGTCCCCCCGCTCCATGGCGCCCCCGGGTTTGAAAAGCCGCGTCACCCTCATATGCGTTGCCCAACCCAGCCCACCGACTCGAAGAAAGCCACGCGCCCACTCCAAGGGCGGCGTGCAACGCCCTAGAAAACGGATCGAACCGTGTACGCGAGGACGCACAACCCGAAGACGACCCCCGCGATCCAGACCCCGTAGACGGCCACGAAGGACAGCCCCGTCGCCTCCCCCAGCAGCGAGCCAAGCGAGAACACGGCGCCGAACAGCAGCATCCCGCCGAGGGAGAAGCCCAGCCCAGCCAACTGGCCCCCAGGCTCATCGACGCGCGACCGCCTCAAACCGAGGCACAGTAGGCCGACGAAGAACAGGTAGAGAGCCCAGACGGCGAGCTGGGGCCCCGGCCCGGGGAGAGCCTCGGGCCTCCAATACACCCCCATCAAACCATACATCAGCAACAGCAGCGCCAGCAACACCCTGAACTCGTTTCGGGTGGGCAGGAGGCCGCGAAGCGGGTACCGACACCCGTAGAGCCTCCTCCAGACACTGACGAGGCCCACGATCACCGCGGTGCTCGTCAACCCGCTGAACGCCGCGTCCCTCATGGAATATACGTTGACGCTCTGGAAGAGCCCGCCCAGGAAGGGGAAGACGAGGAACAGGTACCCGCCTCGTAGCCTGGCCAGCCTCCCGCCGAGCCAGGCCGGGAGCCCGCCGGCGATCTCCCTTGAACACGTCAAGGCCGTCTCCGCGACGAACAGCGGGACTATGAACGCGAGGAACGAGTGCCAGAACAGGACCAGCACAAGGGTCTCCACCACAGCGACCCCGAAAACCCTAAGGGGGTTTGCTGCCCAGGTCGGGTTCCAGATGACCTTGGTCATGTACGCCTCGTATAGCCCGAACAGGGCGCCGGCGGGGAAGAGGTTGTACAGCCGGGGCCTGCCTCCCCTCCACACCACGTACCACAGCACCAAGCTGTGCAGAGTGTACAGCGGGATGACCAGCAGGTAGTCCGTGACCTTGAAGAAGGGGTAGATATCGGAGCCCGCTGTCACCTCCGGCACAACGGTGGAGAGGGCGCCGAGGATCACCCAGAACAGGTACCGCGCCCGCCTAGGCGCCCCATCTTCGCCCATGCAACCCCATTCGCCCGGTTTAGGGTTAAGTTTTCACGAACCAGAAACAGTATACTAGGTTCATCATAACAAGGGGTCTCATATGCGCTTCGTAGCTATGCAAAGATGCGCGTGAAGGGCATCAGTAGTAAATTGGTTTCAGGTTGATGGATGGCCCAAATAGTCAGCCCGTGCCTGACCTCTTCTTCCATCTCTCGAGGCTGAACCCCGGGTCCTTGAAGAACGCGGCTGTCCCCGCCTCGTTCTCCAGCAGCTTCCTCGCCCTGACGAGTACCTCCTCCCTGTACTCCGCCGGGAACTTCACCACGCCGTGGAGGTCCATGTGCACCATGTCCCCGGGCATCACCGTCATGCCCCCCACCGTGACGGGCACCCCGACCTCCCTCACCATCATGTCGCCGTGGGCCGGCGTCGTGCCCGTGCAGAAGTACTGGACCCCCAGAGGCTTGATGGCGTCGATGTCCCTCATGGGGCCGTTGGTCAACACCGCCGCCACGCCCAGGGCCCTGTACCGTGTGGTCATCATCTCGCCGAAGAGGCCCACCCTGTCCGCCAGCTCCGGGGGGAACCTCTGCTCCGCCACCAGCACCACGGGCTTCTCGGTGGAGTCGATGTGTTCGGGCAGCGCCCAGCGATCCACGCCGGTGTACCGTTCCGACTCCTCGCAGAACACCACCGTGGCCACGTAGCCGACCACCGGCTTCATCTCGGGGTAGACGCACCTTATGGTGGTGTCGGTGTACCACCCGCCGTACCAGGCGTCGTACAGCTTCAGGCAAGCCTCGGACTTGGGGTAGGTGGCGACGACGTTGGAGACGGTGGGGGTGTCTATACCCCTGAGCCCCTCCAGAATCTCCTCCTCAGACAATCCAGTCATGGAACATCACCAATAGCTGACGCGGATGACCATTTAAGGATTCCAAGGCTTGCCGGGGCTCACCTGTACATGTCCCTCAGCGAGTAGGACGGGTGAACAGCTGATTCTTTACCGGGCCTGCCCTCGTAGCCGGCGGTGCCGACGCCCAGCCTCTCGGCTGTCTCCAATATCCTTCCGTATATCCCGTCGTCCAGGTAGATGCCTTCACTCCGTCGCCTCTCCATGGTCCTCCACTCCGGCTCCCCGGGGACCGTTATCTCGTCGAAGCCCTCCGCGAGGCGGGACGACTTCACGTCGGAGATGAGGGCGTCCATCCCCTCCAGGAAGGTCTCCGTCTGCGTGAACGCCCCGGGGTCGATGGCGGCGAGGAATATCCCGCACCGCCTGAAGGCGTTGGCCCCAGTCTCGACGTGGCCCAGGAGGGGCCCCGCGAGTATGTTCACCATCAGCGACAGGGCCATGCCCTTGTAACCGAGCCCGGTCTGCCCGAGGGGGAGCTGGGCCCCCTTCCCCTCGCCGAACTCCTTAGGGTCATCGTGTGTCTTCCCCTCGTCGTCTATGTACCAGCCGAGGGGGACCTTCACGCCCCGCTGGGCGAGTATGGCGGTGCGGCCCCCAGCTATGGGGCCTAGGGACATGTCCACCACGATGGGCGGGTACTTACCCGCAGGCGCCGCGAACGCGACGGGGGCTATGGGGAGCTTCCTCTCGACTCCCCCCCACGGCGCTATGTAGACGCCGCCAGGCTGGCTCGCGACTCCTATCATGCCGTGGTCCAGGGCGAGCTCGGCCCACTTACCGACGCGGCCTATGTGGTGGACGTTCCTCACGCCGGAGAACGCCGCCCCAGCCGCCCGAGCCTTCTCCACCGTCGCCGCCATCACCTCCCGGGCTATGGAGTAGCCGTAGCCCCAGTTCCCGTCGTAGAAGCATGTCGCCGCCCTCTCCTCCAGCAGCGTGGCCCCGGCGCCGGGCTTCAGGAACCCGTCCTCTATCGCCTTCACGTACCCGGGTATCAGCTGGACGCCGTGGGAGTCGACCCCTTTCAGGTTGCTGAGCACGAGGCACTCGGAGACCCACGCGGCCTCCTCCACGGGGGTGCCGGCGGCCTCCAGGATCTTGGCCCCCAGCATCCTGAGGGGGCCGTCGTCTATCATCACCAAAACGATCTCCAAAACATACTCACGGCAGAAGGTAATATGTATGGTCTTGCCTCGTCTGAACACCCCCAATGATACATGACCGATGCTTCAAACCCCGTTCCCCGGCTCAAACGGACAAACCTAAGAGGACGGACGACTATCTTCATACGACACGTTATGGAAGTGCTGGTCTACCTTTTACTGGCGGTGCTTTTCTGGGGAGTGGCCCCGATATTCGGCAAACTCGGGCTCGAGGAGATCAGCCCCCTAGCGGCGATCTCCGTCAGAAGCTTCGGCATAAGCCTCATACTGCTGGCGGTCACGGTCTTCACTGGCCAGTGGCAGGGACTTAGAGAGATTAATACCCGTTCAGCCGGGCTGGTATTGGCGGAGGGGGTGTGCGCCGGCCTCCTGGGCCACTTCGCGTACTACTACGCGTTGAAGGGGGGCGAGGTCACGGAGACCATACTGCTGGCGAGGGCGGCCCCCGTCGTCACAGTGTTTCTGAGTTACATCTTGCTGGGCGAAAGGCTAACCACTGTGCAGCTGGGAGGCATGGCGATGATTGTAGCCGGCTCAATCCTGATGATCCTTTGACCGGCTGCACCTAGAAAAATCCCTGTGATAGACACCCCCGAGTTCCTCACCGGCGTCTCCTATAAGAGTGAAACCTCCTGTAGCTTCTCCGAGGGTCCAGCTCACCTGCCCGGACCGTCCCGTCCGAACTGTCGTACTCGTAGATGAAAGTGGGCTTACCCTGCTTCTTCAGGTACTCCAGGTTCTCTGCGATGACGCCGCTCTCGTCCTGCCAGATAACTATGGCGCGGCAGCAGTCCCTGATCATGTTCCGCTCCCGCTCCTTGAGGTCGTCGCCATATTTGCGGTCCCTCCATCCCCCAGCGTTGTACCTCAGGCTCCTAGCGTGGCCGACCACCACGTCTCCGTACCGCTTCGTGGCCAAGTAGTCCTGGAAGAGCCTGCACGCCCCGTGGGCCTCCGCGACTATGAAAGCCGCCCCTGCATCCATGGCCGCGTCGAGTCTTTCCGTGACCTCCGGGGGCAGCTCCTGGGCCCTGTACTTGCTGCTGCCCATCAGGAGCACCTTTTCTCGTTCAGAACACAACATCGACGCCCTTGATCAATGGAACCCTCACGGAAAGAAAAAAGTAGCCGTGTTTCACCCCGGGGCTTTCTCGGGCACGCGGCCCACTATGAGGACGTAGCCGCCGTGCTCGCTGATATACTTGGACACCCCGTCGTCCACCCTGGCGGCCCTCCTGTAACGGGGGTCGCTGACGAGCTTCCACAGTATCCTAGGGTAGTTCTTCACCATGAACGTGATCGTCCCGAGGACACCTAGCTCGCCGGTCATGCTGGGGGTCCCGGAGCTACGTAAATCAGACATCTCGACTATCTCGATGCCGGACTCCTCGAGGAGGGCCCTGAGATTCTCGGGGGTGAAGACGCCGTAGGTGGCGGGGTGTTCCTCCGCTAACTTGAGGAACTCCTCTGGGGCGGAGGCGACGACGGACTCGTTCGCGGCCACCAGGCCGCCGGGCCGAGTGACCCTGACGGTTTCCCGGAGGGCGTCGTGCTTGTCCCCGGGGAGGGTGGTTATGACGGACTCGAAGACTGCGAGGTCGAAGCTGTCGTCGTCAAAGGGAAGGTTGAAGACGTCGGCTACCCTGAACTCGACCAGCCCCTCCAGGCGCATCCTCTTCACCCTCCGCTTCGCCTTGGCGACCATCACCTCGGATATGTCGATCCCGGTTACCGTTGAGCCGTATACTCTGGCTGCCTCGCAGGCGGTGTGTCCCGACCCGCAGCCGATGTCGAGGACCCGGGTCTCTGGTGTGGGGGAGCACATCTCAAGGAGTTCCCGGGTGGCCTCCTCGCCGCCGAGGTGGAGGGCGGGGATGACGTCCGCCATGCTGCCCACGAAGTCGTACCATTCACGGGTCGTTATCTCCTTTTCTCCGGTGGCCAACTCAACAGCCTCCTTCCAGCGTGATACATCTCGTCCTCAGTTTAGTGTCCTTTAAAAATAATCCGCAAGACGGATGCCGTGGATCATGATATGATCAGAGGAGGATGAATGACACATAACAGCCATACTGCCTTAACCCATAATCTTATTGGGTCTAACCAAACCCCTGATTATAACCTCATATCGAAGATTTTATCCTCACACTTCTCTGAAAAAAAGGGGTAATTTACTGTGTCAAGGTGGCAGAACAACGCTTGGTCTGCACAGTCGAATGTTGATGTTGTCTGCGACGCTGTAGTATCCTCTCATGGCCTCATAGTACTCTTCGTCTTCCCACAGCTCCGAGAAGGCAGCCATGTCCTTGAACTCCCAGATGCCGATGATGTGGCCGGAGTTGTCTGCGAGACCGGTGGATTTCACGCCTTTCTCGATAAACTTCTCTCCTATGGGAACGAGTTTGTCAACAACCCAATGTCTATACTCTTTCTGCGCCTGTTTCCCCTTGGGGACGTCGTGTTCGAAGAATAGATACACGGGCATTTTCCTCGCCTCTCATCTCATGGTATTTATACCGCTCCCCACCCGGAGCCGGGTTCATCTGTCACTGACCGTTAACAAGAGAACCTGAGTCTAATTGGCTGTAATAGGTATTTAATGCTTCACCAAGGGGTAGAAGATGCTGGTAGTATCCACAACGACGTATAGGGCCTGATGATGGGAGGGAATCCCATATTGAGCCGGGAGATTCTTTTACAATATTACCCCAATATGGTATTTGCTGGAGAGGTTTGAGGCGGCATGTGTTCAACGTTCTACGATCTTCCCACATACGATCTGCTGGAGGCCGAGGAAATCGAACGGATCCATGATGCCTCCCTCCGCATACTATCAGAGTTTGGCATAGATTTCTACGACGATGAGGCAAGGAGGATCCTCGAAGAACATGGCGCTGACCTGGATGGAGACAGAGTCCGGTTTGAGCCCGGGCTGGTCGAGGAGGTTGTAGAGAAAGCCCCAGACAGGTTCACGCAGCTGGCGCGTAACCCAGAGCGGAGCGTCTCAATAGGCGGGGATAACATGGTCTTTGCCCCAGTATACGGCCCCCCGTTTGTCATGGACATGGACGGAGTGCGTAGGAAGGGGACGCTTGAGGATTTCAGGAACTTCGTCAAGCTAGCGTACATGAGCCCCTACATCCACCACTCCGGGGGGACGATCGTCGAGGCAAACGACAGACCAGCCACCACGAGGCATCTCGACATGCTCTTCAGCCACATCAAATACAGCGACAAGCCCTTCATGGGCTCGGTCACGTCCCCGGAGAACGCCTCCGACAGCGTCAGGGTGGCGGAGCTACTCTTCGGGGAGGACAGGATCCTTGACGACCCGGCTCTGCTTTCCTTGATAAACGTCAGCAGCCCCCGCCGGTATGATAGACGCATGCTGGGCGTGCTGAGGGTCTACGCCAGGGCTCGCCAAGCCGTGATAGTCACCCCCTTCATTTTCGCTGGCAGCATGGGTCCGATCAGCATCACCGGCGCCCTCGCCCAACAGAACGCCGAGGCCCTCGCCGGCATCGCCCTGACCCAGATGATTGAGCCAGGGACGCCTGTGGTGTACGGCTCATTCATAACCAACCTTGACATGAGGAGCGGTATGCCCGTGTTCGGCTCCCCAGAGAGCCAGCTAGCGCTCTACGCCAGCGCTCAGCTCGCCCGACGATACGACCTGCCGTTTCGCGGAGGCGGGATGTTCACGAGCTCCAAGACCCCGGACGCCCAGGCCGCGTACGAGTCCATGATGACTATGCTGCCGGCCGTGATGGCGGGAACCAACTATGTGCTACACGCTGCGGGATGGCTTGAGAACGGGATGGTCTCAAGCTACGGCAAGTTCGTCTTGGATTGCCAGGTGCTAGGCATGATGCGTAAATGGGCTGAGGGGCTCGACGCCTCTAGAGACGAGCTGGAGGAATCCCTTGAGTCGATAGGCAGGGTAGAGCCGGGGGGCCACCACCTGGGAACAGAGCTGACTATGAGACGCTACAAGAAGGCGTTCTTCTCCTCAGACGTGTTTGACTACAGTAACTTCAATGAATGGGATAAACAGGGAGGCATAACGGCCTCAAAGAAGGGTGTTGAAAAGGCTAAAGAGCTGCTGGAACGATACGAACACCCGGAGCTAGAGGAGGATCTTGAGAGGAACATAACGCGCTTCATTGATGCCAGAAAAAAGGAACTGCCTAAAGGGTAGGAATGACCGAAATTAACAAGCCCATGAATGTAAGTTACGCGTATGGTGATCAAAACTAGCAGGAAACGTGTTCTCTGAGTGTTTTATCCATTTCTAGAACAAACTATTATAGACCAAAATCGTAAGGACGAAACATGGAGATACTGACCGAGAGGCTTAAACTCAGGGAGATCACCAAAGAAGACTTCCAGGCGGTGCACGAGTACGCGAGCGACCCAGAGGCCGTCAGATACATGCCTTTCGGGCCGAACACCGTGGAAGAGACCCGGGAGTTCATCGACAGGAACCTGAGAAGGCGACGAGAACAGCCGAGAACCGATTACGGGCTGGGAATCATCCTCCAAAGCGAGGACAGGCTCATCGGGGCCTGCGGGATGCACGACGTCACGGAGATACAGGCCAGCATAGGGTACATCCTGAACCGGCGTTACTGGGGCCACGGATACGCGACGGAGGCCGCGGAGGCCCTCGTGGGGTATCTCTTCGACGAGCTGGGGGTCCACCGCGTCTACGCCTCCTGTGACCCGGAGAACCACGCCTCCGTCAGGGTCCTGGAGAAGGTGGGCATGAGCCTCGAAGGCAGGCTCAGGGAGAACATGGTCATCCACGGAGAGTACCGGGACTCGCTGATCTTCGGGATACTGGACGATGAATGGAGAAGAAGAGCCCAACCGAGCCGCTGACCATACTCCGATTCTAACCACAATATGATCGAAGACCCCTGTTCAGGAGCCCAAGATCTTCATCTATTTGAACCCGGCCTGTGCGAGTTGCGTTTAAAAAATTGGGGCTTGCGACGGTCTATTGTGGGCTCATGTGGGCGGTAGGCTGGTGTTCCAGGCGTCGGTGTCCCACTTCCAGGAACCGTCCATGAGCCTCCAGACCATCATATACTTTCCCTTGTCGATGAAAGCCTCAGCGCCCTCGGGTTGGATCTTCAGCACGTATCTCCCTACCTCACACGCCGCCGCGTCCCCCATCGGCGTTACCTCGACCGTCTCGAGCTTCGCCTCCTTGACGCCCATGTCCAGGGCGGCCCGCCAGTAGGCAGTGATGGCCTCCTTCCCCTTCATGATGTCGGCGTTAGGCGGCAGGATCGTGGCGTCCTCCGTGTAGACCTTCATCGCCGCGGCCAGGTCTCCCCTGTTGAACGCCTCCACGAAGCCCTTGTTCACGGCGTCGATCTTTTCTCTAATTTCTCCCAGTTTGTTCACTTCTCCCATCGCTTCTTGGTACTTGTTACGCTCCCCACCTCGGAGCCCGGGGCACACTCCGCTGCCCATAGTTGTTCCTCCAGCGTCCCGAGTATGCGCCCTGTATTCAATCCGGGAAGCCCGGCTAGATGAATACTCTCTAAGCCCAACCTTAATGGCTTCGGATTGGTGCTAACGTTGAAACATCGGTCCATTGAATCGCTTAATCGACCCGTATATGAAAGACTCAGTTTATATCACCCCCGGCACTGTCTAAGATGGGAGAGCATCTTGAAGTTTGATGAAGTCATAAAGAAGCGGAGAAGCATCCGCAGATACAAAGACACGCCCATTCCCAGGGAGAAGATACTGAAGATACTCGAGGCCGCCCGGATAGCGCCGTCGGCAGGACATAGACAGCCGTGGCACTTCATAGTCGTCAAGGACAAGGAGGCCATCAAGAAGCTGGCCAAATCACCGTGGGCGGCGGACGCCCCCGTGATGATCGTGGGGCTGGCGGACCAGGAGGCGTCCTCCAACTGGTGCCTCAACGACCACGGGATAGCGTTCGAGCACATCGTGTTGGCCGCCACGGATCTAGGCCTCGGCACGTGCTGGATGGGGCAGTCCAACAGGGAGGAGCTTGTCAGGGGCCTGCTGGGCATCCCGGACAAGTACAAGGTCGTCGCGTTGACGCCGGTGGGGGTGCCTGACGAGACGCCCGGGCCCAAGGAGAGGAAGAGCTTGGACGAGATCGTCAGCTGGGGGAAGTACGGCTCGAAACCCAAGTAACACCCCCTTCTTCACGTAACCAGAATCTACGCCCGAAACTAGACCCATTTTCTTTTTTCCTCAAACGCTTTGTAAATGATGTTATATGTACCAGTTTTCGTCTAAGAAAGACAGGGGTCTGTTCGATGAACAAGCTCCATCTACTCGCGGCCGCGGCCCTGTTCCTACTCGTCATCCCAAAGACCCTGCTGTACATCGGCGGAAGCCTCGACCCCCACATGGTTGCCTCCTCGACGCTCCAGCCCATACGCCTGGCCGGGGCTCCTGTGCTCCTCGCGGGCTTCCTCCTCAGCGTGGCATCGATCTGGCAGCTCTACTCCCTCGGCTCGGGGATGCCCTGGGGTGACGTCGCGGAGGACTCCCAGTCCTCCAGGCTGGTCACAGGTGGCCTGTACAGGTACACGCGTAACCCCATGCTCCTCGGGTATGGGCTTTTCGTAATGGGTGTGGGGCTGCTCTATGGGTCGTTCGCCACGGCGTTCATGCTGTCTACCCTCCTAGTTGCCGCCGTCTCGCTCTGGGTAAAGAGAAAAGAAGAGCCTGAGCTGGTGAAGAGGTTCGGACAGGCGTACATCAAGTATAGAGACGAAACGCCCTTCATCATCCCGAGGAGCCCGTGGAAAAAGATTGATTGAGCCATCCTGCGTTTCAGGGTTTCCTTTATTTTCCCAGCGTCTCCTTCACGCTTTGCATGAAGGCTTCCCGGTCGGTCCAGAAGCTGACGTTGTTCACCTGCGTGTTGACCATCACGCGTGCAGACGTCACCCTAGGGAGGGGCCTCTTCAAGTACTCTTCCGGCCTCTCCCAGATGTCGAACGTCTCCACGGTGAGACCCGGGTCCAGCCCTTGGATAGACTCTTTAATCTTTTGTGCGGCGAAGTACCCCCACTCGCACAGGGGGTTATATAGGATGACGGTCTTGTCGAGGTCCTCAGCCAGAGGGCGATACTCGGAGGCCATCCTCGGCGCGTAGCCTCCTCCAACCTCGAGGAACATCTCCAGGAAGCCCTGCCTGAAGCCGTATTTCCCGTAGAACTCGCTCAGCGACAAATCTCCCTCATGGGCGAACGGCCGGGTAACCAGGAAGCCGCAAGGCCTCCCGCCTAGACAGCTCAACCCGGAGCTGCACTCGCCCACCAGATCCTTCATCAGGGCGGCTCCGGCCCCTCTTCTCTGCGAGCCCGGGAAGGGGCTGTAGATGCATTGCAGGTGGACCGCGTCTTCCCTCGGGTCGTGGATGTAGGGCACCGTCTCCTCGGGGTGGAAGAGTATCTGAGCCGCGGGCCTCCCGTCCAGGTACGCGATCTTCGCGCAGGGCCCGTGCATGTCTAACATGTCGAGGAGCAGCCGCCTCTTGATCTCCCTGCCTTTTTCGAGTGTGGGGTCATCCCGCGGCGCGAAAGCCCTGTACCCTGAACATATCTCGAACAGGTCGTCCAGGTTTTCTTCGGAGACGTTTTCCAGCCTCATCAAGCCAGAATTTAGTTTTACTTATTATAATAGTTACCTGTAAAAGCCTGAAGCTTGGGAGCGTATGCCAAGGCGTGTAAAAAAAGGGGTATGTGCATCGGGTACTGTCAGACGTTTGTCGCCGTCATCTATTCGTAGTCTATGAAGTATATCTTCCCCTTGTAGTCTAGATCCAGCGAGGGCCCCCACCATTTTCCTCGCCCTCTGAGATTCTCTAGCTCACCCGTGCCACTCAAGATCTCCCATTTGCCCGACCACTCTCCCTCCACCTTCTCGCCGGGAGCGAAGCTGATCACTAGGGTGCCTGATCTACCCTCCACGGTCCCCTCGAAGAAGATCAAACCATAGGATAGATACACGACGCCCGAAGGCTGCATCACGGCTTGGAAGTAGTCGTGAGACGTCCCGGTGAAGGTTCCCGTCCAGGTCCCCGTCTCCTCTCCGAGTATGAACGTGTAGCCTTCATAGCTTCTTGTGTCCTTACCTACGATGACGTACGTCCATTCCCCTGAAGCACGCAGTGCTTCACCGCATCTTCCCCGGGGGTATCTGCCCCCAAAGGCGCCTTCAGCGATCAACGTGGGTGAAAGCAGAAGGGATGCCAATACGGCGCTGCATACTAGTAGCACTAGATACTTTTTCCTCATCTCTTCTCCTCCTTTCATTTTCCCGCTTCCGCGGTTTGGGTATCTTTAGAGCGCCCCTCCTCGGCGCTGAGGCTCGACTTCAGCTTTCATCGTCTCTTCCAACTGTTCTCTGGTGAGGCTTATCCTCAATACACCGTTTACGCCGACGAGTTCAAGGACGTCGCCTTCTACAAGTGACATATGTCTAATAGTTTTCCGAGGTTGCCCTCTAGGAGAACCCGTTCATGGGCATCGTCCGATATGGAGATGTGTTTCACGTGTCGTTTGCTCTTCATCTCGATGCTAAACGCGTGTTCCAGGTCTTCCGTGACTATCATCACCCGAGTCTTACCTTCAAGGCAGGGAAAGACTGGATTTTTTATTTAAACTCCGTAAGATCAATGCAACGAATACTCATCGGTATATCGAAGGTAGGATGAATCAACCAGATAGACCCCCGCGCTCCATGGAGACGGGTCTATAATAACATGTAATTTACCACTGCTTTTTTCCGATCCTTCTCGTTGACGTTATCTAGCTCTGGACTAAAGATGTTGAGAAGTATGGGGGGGTAGTTAGGAGAAGG
>CAYFYM010000313.1:0-3232 GCA_964347405.1 uncultured Candidatus Bathyarchaeia archaeon
GGCACTGCTCGGTGAGCCGTTTCTTGATGTCCCTACCGTCATAGTTGAGGGTATCCCACTCGCTCTGGAACTGTG
Source organism: uncultured Candidatus Bathyarchaeia archaeon (assembly GCA_964347405.1). Lineage (GTDB taxonomy): Archaea > Thermoproteota > Bathyarchaeia > TCS64 > TCS64 > RBG-16-57-9. The sequence continues at coordinate 76 of CAYFYM010000313.1, forward strand.
GGACGATCCTGTACCGTTTCTCTCCATTCGGGGCTTCGTACTGGAGGTTCCATGGGTAGATCTTTTCGTACCGGAACTGGACGCCCCAGCTCTCGAGGCGGTCGACAGCCTCCTTGGTGCCGGCTGCTATGATCTCTAGGAGCTCCTGGTCCATGAGTCCGCCTTTGGTCTTGCCGTACTCTCCGTCGGTGCTGATGTCCCTGACCATGTCAGGGATGGTCCAGCCTCTGGGCCCGTGTATCTCGGGGTCGTAGAACCAGAAGTGGTCGTTGCCTGTTCCCGCTGCGCCGCTTCGCTCTGTGTGGCTCTTCTCCATTATGGCTACCTTGGCTCCATGATCTGCAGCGTTTATAGCCGCCATACATCCGCTGAGACCTCCTCCAATCACTAGAATATCCGTCTTAATCCTCTTTGTCATAATAACTCACGGGTTTGAATGGGTAGACGCCATGGTTATCCAATAAAAACCCAATGGACATGTTGGGCTGCCCATGCATCCTTAACATCAGTATATTTTCGATATTATTATCTCAAGATAAATAATACGTAATGTATGCAGGACTGGGAGAAGGCTCTATACAAGTTTCTTGAAGACTGGCGGGACAGAGACGATGTTATCGGCTTATTGGTATGCGGTAGCTACATAACAGGTGGCCCATCGAGACGCTCCGACGTCGACATACACATAGTAACCTCAGAGGAAAACGAGTGGAGGGAAAGAGGAAATAAGGTCGTGGACGAGTACCTCATCGAGTACTTCGTCAACCCACCCAGACAGATAAGGGCGTATTTCCGGGAAGACTATCAATGTAATAGCATAACGGCGCCAACTCAATTCGCTACTGGAAGGATACTTCTCGACAAGGATGGAAACATAGCCCAGTAAAAAAAGGAAGCAGAAGACTGGATAAACAAGGAGTTCAAAGAACTAGATGCAACAAGTCTAGGTATCATGAAGTATGGGCTATGGGATTCCCTAGATAACATCCGGGATCTCTACGAGAGGAAATCAAAGTCATTCAGGTACGCATATTACAGTACGATAAAGGGGGTCTTCGAGTTCTATTCAAGGTACCAGAGATGGGAAGTCTATTCCCCCGTAAGGATTATCGAGCTCTTGACTGATCCCGATACCCAAGAGAAATACCTCCAATCGGAGTACCCTGACCAGGTTTTCCGTGACTTGTTTATAGAGGCCGTATCTGCAGGTGAAGAATCAGAGATGCTCGGGTGCTTGGAGAAAATCATCGACTACACATTCAATCAGACAGGCGGGTTCACTATAGATGGATGGGAACTAAGAACCCCCGTGAAACTAAGAAACGGTGACACGATATACGAATAGAGTATATAAAGTAGAGAAAAAGGAACTATCCACCACGACTCCCTTTATCAGAACTCTTGCTGGGGGCTCAGCATACATCATGCATAGAACTTATCCCAAATACTAGAATACTGATCCAAGAGCCATCCAGATGAGGAAGAATAGATGGGAAAAACCAGAAAACTAGGCCTAGTCCTATTGTGCTTCATCTTGATTAGCACCTCGACGGTTTCTGCTTGCACCATCTTCACCGCGTCCCAAGGGGAGACCGTCATGTTCGCCGGCAACGAGGATCAGCAACCCAACGAGATGTACCTGCTGGTGGACACCGCTGGAACATACGGCGTAGTATACTTCGCCACGCCGTGGCAGCAGTGGTCTCTAATCCCCATGATGGGCATCAACGATGCGGGTCTATGCTATGACACCAACTGGATCCCACAGGAGAACCTGAACCCACACCCCGAGAGACAGACCGCCGAGGAGTGGGCCGTCATAGACCTCATGGGACACTCCACAACGGTGGAGGAGGTGCTTGAGAAGGCGTTCACCTACAATTGGGGTGACTCTATCTCGTATCAGGTTCACTTCGCAGACGCCACAGGTGACGCCGCTGTCATCCACCCCGGCCCAGACGGAGAGTTGACATATACAAGAAAAAACACCGGGGACGGATACCTGGTCTCGACCAACTTCAACCTCAAACGACTCAGGACAGGCGACTACTCATGCGACAGATACGAGACAGCCACAGAGATGCTCCAAGAAATAGGCGCCCAGCAGGAACTCACAGCAGAGTACATGGCTTCGATACTGGACGCCACCCACGCCGAGGGACAGGTCTCAACCATCTACTCAGCAGTCTACGACCTACCAGAACGCCTCATCTACCTCTACATCCACCACAGATTCAATGAACCCCTAACCCTCGATGTCTATGAACAACTGGCCGAGGGGGACAAACAAGTGCCCATCGAGGACCTGTTCCCAGATGTTTCTACTAACAGTTCGATGCTGGAGCGGATGGCGCCCGTCGTCTTCTTGGCTTTGGTTATGTTGGCGCTCTTCATCAATCATAGAAGAAGAACCTAGCTGTGATAACTCATCTACTCGACCAGCCTGTAGTCGTGTCCCTCGGCCTTCTCCACGATGCCCTCCTCGACCAGCTCCAGCACCCGTTTACGCACCGTCACCCGGCTCCCCGTGCCCCGCTCCCGCCGCACCTCCCGGGTCAACGCGCTGATGTTCCGAGGCCCCTTCAACGCCAGCACGCTGAGGATGATCCTGCTCACCTCGTCCCGATGCTCCTCGCCCCGGGCCAAGTGCCTGCGGACGCTCACCAGCCTCTGTATCAGCTTCAGCGGCTCGCTATACAGCGCCGCCCCGACCCGGAGGTCCCCCATGACCTGGACCAGCTCAGGGTACTGCCTGCTCTCAGTAAGCACCGCCTCAAGGTAGTCGAGGCGCCGCATCATGTGCTCAAGCTTCTCGTTGACCTCCTTGAGGTCCCGCTCCAGGCCAGACAACGCTGGAAAGATATCCCCGGACCAGATTATTGAGTTTAACCTAGACCGAGTCTACGCGTCGGCGGCCAGCGTCTCCTTTGTTCCCCTATAAGCCCTGATTGAAGCCCACGCAGCCATAGCCATATATCGTTCATCCGCCCTAAAAAAAGCTGATAACGATGAACATGGAGCTGCTTAGAAGGCTGTCCAACTGCTTCGGGCCCCCCGGCGCCGAGGCCGAGCCCCGAATGATCCTCCGCGAGGAGCTGGAGGAACACGCCGACAAGGTGGTCGTCGACAAGCTGGGAAACATATTCTTCCACCACAA
>CAYFYM010000314.1:0-1630 GCA_964347405.1 uncultured Candidatus Bathyarchaeia archaeon
TTCCACGCGTCCGTCGACTCGATGATGTTCATTATTATGATGAACAGCGATACCAAGTTCTCTGTCTTGGGGTCGTCAGACACTCTATCGGTGTCCATGCGCACCTGCTTCACCATGACCCCGTCCCTGTATAGCTTGAGGTGGTACGTCGAGTACGGCGTGACGGAGGAGACGACGGGGCCGGTCGGTGGAGCGTATAGTGATGGGTAGTCGAGGAACCCTATCTCCACCATCCTCTCTATGATCTCCGCCATCTGCTCATCGGCAAGCGTGAGCTTGAATGTGATAGGCGGGTCCATCACCATGTCCTTGGTGAAGGTGCCTCGCATCGTGTCCAGCCTGTTCACTGGGTCCGGGCGGTTCCCCTTCACCCCGTAGATGAACACCAGGTTATAGCTCCTCGCTTCGAGGGGGGTGACGTCGCTGTCCATGGAGCCTCGGTGCATGGCCTCCACGCCCCAGAGGTATGAAACCGCTAGGAGGAGCAGGAACATCCGTTTATCCATCGAGCCATATGAACGGCACGGGATATTTTAGTCTAGTTTTTCGAACAGAGAAAAAACTGAGGCGGAGCCTACGTCGCTTCCTTGTTCCTCAGCGTGTCCTCGATGACCGCCACGACCTCGGTCGGGGAGCGTGTGCTGAACACGAAGGCCCTGCCTCTTCGGCGGACGACTCTCACGGCGTCGCCGTAGTTCATTAGGTAACCGACGCTTCCGTCCCACCCCCACCTTATCCCCAGGCCGCCGCCGTACCTCCAGAACGACGGCTTATAGGGCTCGACTAGGAGCACATCGGAGAGCGGCACGCTGGTCCCTATGACGCCGAAGGCGACGCTGAGCCGGCTCCCAGTCACCCTGATCCTTAGCGTCCTGAGGTTGAAGTATAGGAATATCAGGAGCAGGTCTACGAAGACGAGTACGGCCTGCGCCTCTCTGGGGAGCTTGGAGCTGAAGGGGTTAAGCGACAGGTAGGTCACCAGCACGATCACTGCCGTGAAGAAGACGTGGAACAGGGGATGAGCCTCATAGTCTTCGCTATAGAGCGGCTCATCTGAGGTAGTCATGTTGTCTATCTTCTACGACTATGTTTCTGTAGATATAGGCTTAGCCCCGAGGTGAACCTTATACACGCAGAGGGCGAGTACTCATTGAGTTGTAATGAGTTCTGTGTGGCCTGACGGTGAGAGGTGCGCCGTGTGCTTCACCTTCGACCTCGACGCCGAGTACGTGTTCATGGGTAACATGCCCGAGGTAGCGGAGATGCCCCGGGTCATTTCTCAGGGAGACTATGTATGGAGGGCGGACGTCATCCCACGCATCCTCGACCTCCTCGACGAGCACAGGATAAAGTCGACGTGGTTCGTGGTGGCCATGAACGCAGTCAACCACCCCGAGGAGGTCGCAGAGATCGTTAAGCGTGGACACGATGTGGCCACCCACGGCTGGGTGCACGAGAAGATCACGGACCTGGGCAGGGAGGAGGAGACTGGGAGGCTGATGAAGTGTGTGGAGGCGATAGAGGACGCCACCGGGTACAGGCCTGTGGGGAACAGGACCGCCGGCGGCGAGCTGAGCCCCAACACCCTCGACATACTCGCGGAGAACGGCTTCATCTACGACAGCAGCCT
>CAYFYM010000315.1:0-7264 GCA_964347405.1 uncultured Candidatus Bathyarchaeia archaeon
CGGAAGATCATGATGGAGCCCGACGACGTCTTCAGCGTCATGATCCTCGTCATAAGCTCCCTCATTAACAACGAGAAGACGGCGCAGGAGCAGTTCGTGTTCGTAATCAACGAGGCCCACGACTACCTCAGGAAGGGGCTCAGCAAGGAATTCACCGACTACGTAAACTACATGATCCGTAAGAAGCGGCACGCCGGCACCTGGCTCATGCTGGACACCCACTTCCCAGAGGACGTGGACCCCAAGGTCATCAAGGGCAGCGACACCAAGATATTCCATAAATCGGACATCATCAGCAGCACCATACTCAAGCAGATAGTAGACGGGACCACCGTCCAACCCCACCACCTGAAGACGGGGCAAGCCGTAATACGGGCAGACAGCTCGAACATAGGCCCTGACCAGCTTCTCATAGTAGAGGTTCGGCCTAGGCTCACCCACCACGGTGGGGCCACCAAGACCGCGGTATAGCAATCCTTTTCCTCTTAACAGGCAAACATTGCCCATGTCTACTTCATTTAGCGGAGAGAAATCCTTCAAGCACATAGAGAAGCTGGCCGTCGAGATCGGGCCGAGGCAGGGAGGCTACGAGGAAGACCGGCTAGCAGCAGACTACATAGAGTCCGAGTTCGAGAAGCTGGGGTTGAAGACCTGGAGGCAGGAGTTCGAGATAGAGACAGGCCACACGAAGGCTCAGAGGCTGGAGATACTGGAGCCATACACCGAGGCAGTCGAGTGCGAAGGCATGTCCATGATCGGAGTAACCGGCCCCGGGGGCGTGGAGGGGGAGCTCATCCACATAGAGACAACCGACGAGGAGTACCTGACCCCTGAAATGGAAGGAAAGATCGTGGTGACAAACGCCGTGAAGCGGAAGAACCTGGAGCTAGTCGCCAAACGGAAGCCCCTGGGGTTCATCATCATCGAGCGCCACCCACGCATAATGATAAAGCATTTCTGGGGCAACTTCCCGAGGGGAAAGGACTACGGGAACTTCCCCTCGGTACGCGTAAGCTTCGAGGACGGCCTCAGGTTACTGAAGAAGGGCGCCAAGAAGGCCAGGATCGTCGTCGAGGCGGAGAGAGAAACCAAGAAGACCCAGAACGTGGTAGCGGAGCTAACGGGCTCCACCCGGCCAGAGGAGATCATCGTCGTCGGGGGACACTACGACTCCGTGCCGGGCGTGAAGGGCGCCAGCGACAACGCGGGGGGAACAGCGATGACGTTGGAGTTCGCACGCATCTTCAAGGAGAGGGGAAGCAAACGGACCCTCCGCTTCGTGGCGTGGGGCAGCGAGGAGATGGGCCTAGACGGCAGCAACCTCTACGCTAAGAAGCTGAAGGAGGCAGACAAAGCCGATAAGGAGAAGGACGAGGACGCCGAGACGGAGCTGGATCGTCACAGGCTCTGCGTGAACCTCGACGTCCAGGGGGCCATGATAGGCACCAACGCGGCCATGGTCCTCGGTCCCCCGATGCTGACCAACTCGGTTAAGCTTCTAAGCAAGGAAACCGGAACCGTGTTCGACGTGAAAGAGGGCGTGTACAGCAGCGACGGCACGCCGCTCTCAGCCGTCGGCGTCCCGAGCGTATCCTTCAGCAGACGCAGCGGGATCGACATCATGATGCACAGCGTCGAAGACACCATCGAGTACCTGAGCCCAGACGCGTTAAAGCTACAGGGCAGCTTCATCGAGGAGTGGATGACCCGCTATGTGTCCGAGGCGGCGGCGTTCCCCTTCGAGCGGGAGATACCCGAAAAACTGCAGGGCGAGATCAAGAAATACTACGAGAACTACCGCGAAAAAATGCCCTAACCACAAAGACCCCGCCCAACCCCACGTTTCACCCACCACCAAAATGAGGGGTTGCTACATTGAACGCCCATCCCGTCGTCTCATAAAGGTACCACTGTTCTATACCCATACGTCCTATCAATGATATAGTAATTAAAACTGTACACACGCTCATGATCAATCCTACCTAACTATGCTGGATAATCCATTAATATAAATCAAACAAGGTTACCTCAACCTTGAGCGCTAGAAGATCGAAGTTCCAGCTATCTGTAGAAGTGCTAGGACAGATAAAGTCAGGCGAAAAGAAGCCGACACGCATAATGTACAGCGCAAACCTCTCGTGGAAAAGCCTAAAAGAAATCCTAAAATCCCTAGTGTCACAGGGACTCATAGAGGAAAACATCGTTAGCAGGACAAGCAAACGCGCGAAGAGGAGATACAGGATCACCCCGAAAGGCGAAAACGTGCTCCAGTACTATAACATGGTAAGCGACCTGATAGAGATCGAGCCAAGCAAGTAAATTCACCCCTTCCGGAACTTGGGCAGAAATCTTGCAGCCGCTTTCATTACACCAAAACTAAGTGCCTCCAGGAACGTGTGGGGGCACGCCGAATCAGTTAATCATGTCTGTCCTAGATCGGTGTTTCAGAAAAAACATCGTCATATGCACCCAAGATGTCCTAGACGAAATAGAACCACCTAAATTAAAAGCATTAATTAATAGTAAAATATTATAAATGATCTTGGGGGTTTGGTATCGAATAAATTTGGATTATTTAGCCAAATTTCGACCATTGAAGAAAAGGTGTGGAGGAAGATCAGTGAACACGTCAGACACAATTACAGCGACAACGAACTATGGAACAACGTCGTTTCCCCGTACCTGGAAAGGTTCGTCTCCGCAGAGGCCAGCACCAGGGAAAAGATAGAGTGCGTGGACGATCTCATAAACCACCTGAACAGCCACTACGTTGACTCGAAGAGCTACGGGCTGATACCGGGCGAGATAAGGCGTTTCCTGGAGTCATCGGGCGAGAAAACCATCCTACTCGGCTACAGGCTAACCGAGTCTATCCGTTCACTGGACAAGATAATGCAACTGAGAGAGGTCCTGCGAGACTATGAGGGCCAACCCAGCCAAAGGAAAGACAACTACGAGCTAGACGAACTGCTGGAGACGATAGAGCTGATCATAGACGGCGACAGCTGAAGCACGCCAGTTTCGGCTGCGTGTCTCCCTGAGACGCGTTCAGAAGCAATTAAAAACCGGGCTCCACGTTAGTAGGTTAACGTGAGCATCATGAGCGGAGGCATGTGGGCCGAGAAGTACAGGCCGCAGACACTGGACGACATGACGAATCAGACGGAGATAGTATCGAGGCTCAAATCCTTCGTAGAGGGGAAGAACCTGCCGCACCTGCTGTTCGTGGGGCCGGCCGGCGTCGGTAAGACCACCAGCATACTTGCGCTCTCCCGGGACCTGTACGGCCCGGGGTACCGTAACTTCATACTGGAGCTCAACGCCAGCGACGAGCGGGGCATAGACGTGATAAGGGAGAAGGTGAAGAACTTCGCCCGCACCGCCGCCATCGCCTCACCTGTGTCGTTCAAGATACTCATCATGGACGAGGCCGACAGCCTGACGTCGGCCGCGCAGCACGCGCTCAGGCGCACCATGGAGATATACACCCGGACCTGCAGGTTCTGCCTTATAGGCAACTACAGCGAGAAGATCATCGACCCCATCCAGAGCAGGTGCAGCATCTTCAGGTTTAGCCCCTTGGACGAGAAGGACATGAAGACGTACGTCATGAACATCGCGGAGAAGGAGCGGGTGGACATCGTCGAGGAGGGGCTGGACGCCGTGTACCAGGCCTCCAGGGGGGACCTGAGGAAGGCGACCAACCTGCTTCAGGCCGCCGCGGCAACCAAGGACGTGATAGACGACGTCTCCATATACGAGGTGCTCGGGAAGGTCAGCCCGGAGCGGGTGAGGGCCATGATCCAACGGTCCCTCGAAGGCGGGTTCATAGAAGCCAGGGAGATACTGCGCGAGTTGCTGATAGACCAGGGGCTCGCCCCGGACGACGTCATAAGGATGGTTTACAGCGAGCTTATGCGGAGCACGGTGATACCTGAGCACTGGAAGGTGAAGCTAAGCGACAAGGTGGGGGAAGTGGACTACAGGTTGACTCAGGGCGCGAGGCCCGAGATCCAGCTCAGCACACTCCTCGCGTACCTGGCACTGGCCGGAGAAGAGATGAAGTGACCCACACTCAGCCATGGACGCACAGGTACAGGCCGAAGTCCAGGGAGGAGATAGTGGGAAACAGGGAGGCAGTGGGTATACTTGAGAAATGGATCAACAGCTGGGAGAAGAAGCCCCCCAAGAAGAGGGCGGCCTTCGTGTACGGCCCACCCGGGACGGGGAAGACGGCCGCCGTCCAGGCGCTGGCCGAGGAGATGGGCTTCGATCTGCTGGAGATCAACGCCAGCGACAGCAGGACGAAGAAAAGCATAGAGGAGGTTCTTGGGAGGGCGGCGGGGCAGACGGTCACCGTGTTCGGGAGACGTCGGATGATACTGCTAGACGAGATGGAGGGGGTCAGCGGCCGAAAGGACAGGGGCGGCATCACCGCCATATCCAACGTCATCAAGACCACCCGGATACCCATAGTGCTCGTCGCCACCACCGTCGGGGAGAACATGGAGAACAAGTTCCGGCCCCTGAGAAGAAGAGCGACCCTCATAGAGTTCCAGCCCGTGTCCTTCAGCGACGTGTACAAGAGCCTAGAGAGGATAGCCGAGGACAACGGCGTGAGTGTCCACCCCGAGGTGCTGGACACGTTGGCGTCCAAGTCCCAGGGCGACCTCAGGTCGGCCATCAACGACCTGGAGACTGTCGCAAGGGGTAGGGCCCAGGTAGACCCGTGTGACATAGAGTGGATGGGGGAGAGGGACCGCCAGGACTATACGCCGAACATAATCAACAGGATATTCTCGGCGAGGAGCCTCTGGGAGGCGCGGCAGACCATAAGCCAGTGCATGATCCCATACGACGACCTCTTCGACTGGATATATGAGAACCTGCCCCTCGTCATAGACGAGCCGGGTGAACGGCTGGAGGCGTTGGAGACCCTGGCGAAGGCCGACGTCTACCAGAGCCGCGCCAGGTCCAGCGACTATCGGCTCCTGAAGTACATGTTCAACCTCATGACGGGCGGTGTCGCGTTCAGCAGAAGGAAATCCCAGGGACTCGGGCTCATGAAGCAGGTCCACGCAGCGATTCACAGGAGCGGGCTGCCCCTCAGCAGCTTCCAGACCACCGAGACGAGGGACGGCATAAGGATCAAGGCCAACAGGTGGCTTGGGAGGGACAAGTGGGGGGCGCTCAACGGGGAGCTCAGAGGGATGGGGGCAAGATGGATGTACGGCCAGAACTACTGGATGCTCCCATACTATCGTGAGCCCCAGACCAAGTGGAGGTACATAACGACCTACCATAGCAGACGGAAGATGAAGGCGGTGGCCGCCAAGCTGGCCGTGAAGACCCATACTTCTACACAGGAGGCGATCACGGAGACCCTGCCCCTCCTCAGGATAATCTACAACTCGGGTCAAGGGAGCACCGAAGAGATAGACGCGTGGCTGGACCTCGAGGATAAGGAGCAGGAGTACCTGAGCGGTTAGACCGTGGACCACATGGTGAAGACAGTAACATGACACCCCTCCCCGAAATCGACCTCTCCCTGCCCTACATAACGGAGGGGCTAGAGGGAGTGGGAGGAGACATAAAACGGCGGCTGGAGCACTTCATAGTCGAGGAGATACCGGCCTACGACCCATCCGGGCACGGCGACCACCTGTACGTGAACGTAACCAAGAAGAACCTTAACACGCGGGACGTCCAGCTACGGCTTGCCCAGCTCTTCGACGTGAAACCAGAGTACGTAGGCAGGGCGGGTCTGAAGGACAAGCGCTCCGTCTCGACTCAGAGCTTCAGCGTATTGTTCGAGGGCGAGAAACCCGCCGCGTCAGACGTGCCTAAGATCATCGAAGAGAACGTGGGCGTGAAGGTGAACTGGGCCGAGTACCACACCAACAAGCTCAGATCGGGGCACCTTAGGGGAAACAGGTTCGACATACTGGTCACAGGGTTAGAGATTGGCTCAGAGGAAGCCGTAACAAGGGCGGATGCCATCAGCACGCGCCTCGATGCAACCGGCGTCCCGAACTTCTATGGCTACCAGCGCGTAGGCGAGGAAGGGGAGAACGCGTTGGCAGGCTGGCGGCTTCTCCAAGGAGAGAAGAGGATAAGGAACCGTTGGCTCAGAAGGTACCTCGTCTCGTGCTACCAGAGCCATCTATGCAACAGGTACCTGGCCAAACGAGTCGAAGATGGGCTGTTCGGCACGCTCGTCCGAGGGGACGTAGCCAAGAAGTACGACACCGGCGGAATGTTCTGGGTCGAGGACGTCGAAGCCGAGCAGCCGCGATACTTGGACAAGGAGATAACGTTCACGGCGCCCATCTACGGGTACAAGATGAAACCCGCTAAACACGAGGCCAACGTGTTGGAGGAGGCCGTTTTACTGGACTCGGGCATAACGAACGAGCAGTTCAGGAAGCTGAGAGCCAAAGGAACAAGAAGAGCGGGTAGAATCGTGCCAAGAATCACCGTGTCTGCGTCAGCAGACGGGCTCAGGCTGCGGTTTGAGCTCCCCAAAGGCGGTTTCGCCACTACCGTTCTACGCGAGTTCATGAAAAACGACCCCCACATCGATTGAATATCGTTTATGAACCCTGTTCTATAGCTACCTTATGTTTCACATACCCTGATCGATCATAAGTTTCACAGTCTCTACCGTATTTAAAAAGAGAAAACGATGTCATAGAACAGCAAAGCTGGGATATGATGAGTCTGTTCGACAAGGTGGAGGTCATGGACTTCCTGATAAACGTGCTCAAAGACCACGAGAAATCACTTGACACCTTGATATCGCGGGCCGAGAGCGTTCTAGCCGAGAACGAGGAGAAACTCGGCGTTAACGGGGGCTCACGCGAGTCTCCGATCAAGATAGTTCTTAAAGATTGGACAGAATTTAAGCGCAGACTCGAAAACGTCGAACTCGTCTGCTTCGACATGGTGGATCAGGTATTCATAGTATCGGTGAAAACCAAGCAGAAGGTGTACGAGTACAGGGAAAATACGCCAAAGTCACTGATGGAGGAGACTGGCCCGAGGAAGGTGCAAGGGGGTTCATCGCCGCGGAAAGACAGGCTGAAGATCGGCCTTGAACTCGACTACAGGAGAAACGAGGCTGGGAACGCCGACGAAGACGAGATGATCTGTAACATCGATCCACAGTACACGAGAAAGTGGCTGTCCGGTGAACTCGGCGTCCACCAAGACTTCATCGTTTGCGGCGACATCGAGCTCTAGCTAGAGTCTAGATCCTCTGGGC
>CAYFYM010000316.1:0-23644 GCA_964347405.1 uncultured Candidatus Bathyarchaeia archaeon
TATTCCCGTGACTAGGACGAGGCTCACGTTGTGCTCCTCCATCAGGTTTTGATCTAGGTCGTTGATCATGTTGGCCTGCTGGTCGGCGGAGCCTGCGGTGAGTATCTGTACCCTATGCATGGCTCAGCGTCGAGCATGGCTCCTTTTTCCTTGTTTGGTGCTGCTTCAGCGCCTTTACGTACTCGGTCATCTAATGCATGGGGTTCCATTGTTGTCGGTGATCTGAGCTGGGCGGAGAGGGGTGCTTGGGGCGGTGTTTGAAACTCTGTGGTTTGTGGTGGAGAGGCGGATGTACTTGAATCAGGAGAGATTGCTCAGGTACATTCCTTTGTCTACCCCTCCGAAGTTGCTCGGACATCGCCATTGATAAAGGTATACACAGCGGTTAATCTTGCCAAGGTTTACCATCTAATATTTGTACTTTAAAAATAGTATATTTTCACTATTTCTATTGTATTATACAGTATGCCTCGGAAAGGATTCAGGTCAACAACGGTGCGTGTTAACGAATAAAATCATGAAAGGCCTCGAACCTCTACCAACGTCAAAAAGGTTAGACCAGTCCAGCTTGACCTCATCAACCCATCGAACATAATAGAAGATATCAACACCGACCCCTACACCCCCTGGATTTACGGCTGGCAAGTAAAGGGTACAAAGCACAGAACACCCCTAACAACAAAAAGTATCCCCAAAGTCTAGGTGTCATCTCTTTCTTTTCAACGGAAAAAGTCGGGGCCTCAACGTTCAGACTATGATTTATCAACAGCCTAAATAAAACGATGAAAAGAACCGGGATAATGATAAAAGGAGCAAGAGAAGATAAAAAGAAGAATACATCCAGTGACAACCTACCTAACCCCCCCTAAAGGACTGTTTAAACCTAATGAGACGAAGATGACCCAGTGAGCCGGCGACAAACCGTTGAAACCCGTTAATACGACAAGCAGCGCCCTCACGAACGCCCCCCGGTCAACCACCCCATACACACCCACAGCCACAAGAGAAGCAAGGGATAATCCCAAACTCAAGTCAAACCCACATAAAACCAAGGGCATCACAGCCAAAAGCAGCCTCCACCTCCCCAACAAATACACACAGACAGCCCAGGCCACCGTCAACACCAGCAAAGGAACCACCAGACTGACCCCCAAACTGAAATGAATCGTCTCAGTTACCAGGCGGATCATGGGATAGTATACTACCTCGAAATAGTCTAGCAGCCCCAGCGCACCCAGACACAGCTGAACACCAGCACAAACGGGAAAACCCGCCTAGACAAATCTCCGCGATCCAAACCAGAGAAGAAAACAGCTGACAATCTATATTAAAAAAGGGAAGACTTCAGCCCCTACATCACCCTGAAGACCGTCCTCAGCGCGGCGTCGTACCCCATGTTACGGTCGTGCCGGACCACCGTTGTCCCCATGGCCTCCGCTATGCTTCCCGTGAGATCCACAGACCTGTCGTCACACACCACAACCCCGTCCACCCCACCAGAGCCGTCACATTCACCATCGACCAACACAATGAAGCCAACATAGAGCTAGCCCTCATGCTCCTCAGCCTACTCTCCGCAGCAAGCTTCATCCTGGACAGACTCAAGAAAGTGGAAACAGCGGCACAAAAACCCACAGGCAACACCGGCCCCCCGCCCACATTCCAACCACCGCTGTTACAGACACCGGAAACGTGCCCAGATTAACGAACCCGTCTTCGGCTCCACAGATATGGTGTTTTTCAAAAGGTGAGGTATGTCTGGGCGCATATTCTTCATCAACTAAAATAAGTACAGTACGCACGCAAGCCCACATACGCATAGAACGCGTAACCGTAGTTTCGTATCAACATGAGGCACACCCATGCGTCTCCCCGAGGTAAATTACTGTATTAAAACCCCGAGATAAGAGAAACGTAATTAACATGAATAGATAAATATTCTTTGTCATTTTTTAATATGGAAGGAAATATAGGGAAAGAGGGCTTTCTTCTTTTTGCGATGTCATAATACGCAGTATCGGTTCTTAAAGAGGACGATTAACGTTAGATTGTTCGAAAAAAGAACAATTGCATGCGCAATACTATAAAAAAGGCGAGATCTGTCTCTAAACTAGAGCCAAGTCTCCTCGAGGCAACGGATCATGCCCCTATATGGCATTCATTGGCTTGGGAACTTAAACCGACGCTCGGAGTGGAAGCATGACAGATGATGGCGTTAAGTCGTTTATCCTTGAAAGAGAAGGCGTACGTCGGCGTGGCCGAACAGTGCACCCAGTGCGGTAAATGCTCCAGCGGGTGCCCGGCCGCCAGGTACCTCGAGCTGAGGCCACGGAAGATCGCGTTGATGGCCCAGCGAGACCTCGTCGAGGAGCTGCTCGGCTCCGACGCGATATGGATGTGCACCCAGTGCCACCAATGCATGGAGCGCTGCCCACGGGAGATCACGCCCTACGACATCGTCATATACCTCCAAAACTTGGCTGTGCTGAAGGGATACGACTACCCCAGGGACCTCAACATGCTGTATGCATCCATCAAGAGGCACGGAGCCATTCAGCTGCCCCAGGAGATATTCGACAGGGAGTTCGAGAACTACGAGAGGAGCGACCTCGGCCTGCCCGACCTCGAGGGCCCAGCCGACATGGAGGGGTTCCTGAAGGGGTTGACCAAGGTTCTGGAGGAGTCACGTCGTTGAGGTACGCGCTGTTCCTAGGATGCTGGATATACACTCAGCAGTACGGCTACGAGATGTCCACCAGGAAAACCCTGCCCAGGCTAGGGGTGGGGCTCCACGACCCCGATGGCTTCAGCTGCTGTGGCTACCCCCTGAGGAGCTTCAACGACTCGGCGTGGTTCTACCTCTCGGCGAGAAACCTCGCGGTAGCCGAGAGGGACGGCCTCGACATGCTCCCACTCTGCAACGGCTGCTACGCCTCGCTGAACGAGGTGAAGCACTACCTCGACTCCGACGATGAGTTCAGAGACTACATCAACGAGGCTCTCAGCAACGAGGGCCTGGAGTACAGAGGAGGCAAAAGGGTCAGGCACATACTAGAGGTCCTCCACGAGGACATCGGGGTGGAGAGGATAGAAAGAGAGGTAGAAAAGCCGTTATCGGGCCTAAGCTTCGCCACACACTGCGGCTGCCACGCGTTGAGGCCAAGCGACTTCAAGTACACCGACGACCCCGAGGACCCCAGGCTGCTGGACGAGGTGACCCAGGCCCTAGGCGCGGAGACGCGGTACTACCCGGAGAAGATGGACTGCTGCGGAGCGACCCTGGTGATAAGCGACTACGAGGCTGCGTTCAAGCTGACCGGCTACAAGGTCCAAGCCGTCCAGAGACGAGGCTTCGACGGGCTCGTAACAAACTGCCCGTTCTGCCTCAAGATGTTCGACTCGAGGCAGGACGCCGTCAGCAAGATCATACACGACGAGGGGCTGAGCCTCCCGGTCTTCTACATCACCCAGCTCCTGGGGCTAGCCCTGGGCTTGGACGCGTTTGAGCTGGGCCTAGACTTCAACATGAGTCCGGTGAATGAAGTGATCGAGAAGATCGGAGGCTGAGGCGGTGGAGTCATCCGTTGTAGTGATCGGCGGGGGGATAGCCGGCATCCAGGCTTCTCTCGACCTGGCGGACGGCGGCCAAAAAGTGACCCTCGTAGAGAAGACGCCGAGCATAGGGGGCAAGATGGCGCTGCTTGACAAGACCTTCCCGACCCTAGACTGCGCCATCTGCATACTCGCGCCGAAGATGATCGAGGTCTACAGGCATCCGAACATCAGGCTCCTCACCAACTCCGAGGTAACCGGGGTCTCCGGGGAAGTCGGGAGCTTCGCTGTGAAGGTGACGAAGAAACCTAGGTACGTCGACGAGGACAATTGCATAGGCTGCGGCGTATGCGCCCAGAGGTGCCCTGTACGCGTGCCAGACGAGTACCAGATGGGGCTCAGTGACAGGAAAGCCATCTACCTGCCTTTCCCCCAGTCGGTGCCGCTCGTCTACAGCATCGACCCTGAGCACTGCCTCTACTTGACGCAGGGCGTCTGCAGAACCTGCGAGAGGTTCTGCGAGACAGAGGCCATAAACTACGAGCAGAAAGAGGAGGCCCTTGAGATAGAGGCCTCAGGCATTGTCGTGGCCACGGGGCTTGAGCCCTTCGACCCCACCATCATCAACGAGTATGGGTACAAGAGGTACAGCGACGTCGTCACCGCCATGGAGTTCGAGCGCATGATAACGGCCACGGGCCCCACCGAGGGGGAGTTGCTCCGTCCCTCAAACAACAGGCACCCACGCAGCATCGCCTTCATCCAATGCGTCGGCTCCAGGAGCCTACGCGAGGGATACCCTTACTGCTCCGCGGTGTGCTGCATGCACGCCACGAAAGAGGCGATGCTAGCAAAGGAGCACGTCCCGGACGTAGAGGTAACCATATACTACACAGACCTCAGGGCCTTCGGGAAAGAGTTCAGGGAGTTCACGGAGAGAGCGAAGGAAGAGTATGGAGTCAAATACGTCAGAGGGAAGCCGGGAGAGATCAGGGAAGACCCCGAGACCAAGACGCTCCAATTCTGGTACGAGGACACCCACACCGGCGACGTAAGCCTAGCAGAGACGGACATGGTTGTGCTCTGCACGGCCCTCACCCCGAGCCCTGGAAACAGGGTTCTAGCCGAGACCCTGAAGGTTGATGTCGACGAGCACGGTTTCTTCACCCAGCCGAGGCCCCTTAGGGAACCTGTTGGCACGACGCGTGAGGGCGTCTACGTCTGCGGATTCTGCCAAGGCCCGAAGGACATACCAGACTCCATCGCGGAGGCCAGCGGAGCGGCGTCCTTGATCTCGGTCATCGCCCCAAAGGAGGTGGCTGCAGGATGAGCGAGGAAGAGGCGCCAAAGATAGGGGTGTTCCTATGTCACTGCGGAACCAACATAGCCGGCGTCGTCGACGTGCCTAGCGTCGCCGAGTACGCCCGCAAGATACCGGGGGTAACCTACGTCGAGGATAACCTCCACACCTGCAGCTCCGAGGGCATCAACCACATCAAGGAGGCCATCGAGAGGGAGGGGCTGGAGAGGGTCGTCGTCGCGGCGTGCACCCCACGAACCCACGAACCATTGTTCATGGACGCCGTGGAGGAGGCGGGGCTCAACAGGTACCTCTTCCAGATGGTCAACGTACGTGAACACGATTCATGGGTCCACGGTGACAAGGACGCCGCGACGGCGAAGGCTAAACAGCTGGTCCACATGGCCGCGGCGAAAGCGACGTACCTGGAGCCTGAGGAGAGGAGAAAAATCGACGTCACCCCCACATCCCTCGTGGTGGGGGCCGGCGTAGCCGGGATGACCGCCGCCCTCGCCCTGGCGGAACAGGGCTTCCAAGTCATACTGGTGGAGAAGGAGGGCGAACCCGGGGGCCTGGTGAAGAAGCTGTACGACTTGTCTCCGACCCGCAGAGACGCTGAGAAGTTCCTCGAACCCATGATAGACGAGGTGCGAAGCAACGATAGGATACAGCTCTACACAGGGTCTAGGGTCGTGGATGTAAGCGGCTTCATAGGCCATTTCAGCGTAGGGATCCAGACCAACCAGAACCATATCTCCACCGAGGTGGGCACCATCATCGTGGCAACCGGAGCAGAGGCCTTCGTCCCCGAAGGATACTATTCCTACGGCGAGACAGCCAACATAGTGACACAGCTAGAACTCGAGGAAAGGCTCCGTGAAGGCTCGTTCAACGTTCCAGACCATGTAGCGTTCATCCAGTGCGTTGGCAGCATGGAGGAGAAAGGGAGAACCTACTGCTCCAGGATATGCTGCGGCGTTGCGCTGAAGAACGCCGTACGGCTGAAGGAGCTCAACCCAGATTCGGAGATCCACATACTCTACAGAGAGCTCCAGGCATACGGAGTCGAGTTGGAGGAGCTGTACAGGGAGGCCCTGAACAAGGAAGTCAAGTTCATCAACTTTGTCCCGGAGAGGCCGCCGGAGGTATCAGCTGATAGCGGAACCATCGACCTGAGGGTCTACGACACGCTCAAGGGATCAGAGACAGAGCTACAGCCAGGCCTGATCGTCCTCTCCACCCCTCTCGTGCAGCATGAGGGGGGGCGAGAGCTGGCTAGGCTGCTGAGAGTGCCGCTGGGCTCAGACGGCTTCTTCCTCGAGGCGCACCCCAAGATGAGGCCCGTCGACTTCTCGTCTGACGGCATCTACCTGTGTGGGACGGCCCACGCCCCAAAGAACATCGCGGAGAGCGTCACCCAGGGATACGCCGCTGCCTCAAGGGCGGCAACGCCCATGAGGCTTGGCGAGATCAGGGTAGACGCCGTCACCGCGGTCCTCGACCAGGAACTGTGCGTGGGCTGCGGGGCTTGCGCCAGTGGATGCCCCTTCGACGCCATAGAGTGGATGCCTTCGGGGAAGCCCCACGTGGTCGAGGCCGCGTGCAAAGGCTGCGGCGTCTGCACCGTGGAGTGCCCCGTCGGCGCCATGCAGCTGAGATACTTCAAAGACAGCCAGCTGATGCCCGCCGTCAGGGCCCTGATGCAGCGGGAGCCATGGATGGAGGTAGAGGATTCCTCGAACCCGACGGTGCTGGTCTTCGCGTGCAGGTGGTGCAGCTACGCGGCAGCCGACTTCGCAGGTGTAATGAGGCTAAGCTACCCGGCCAACGTCCGCATACTCATGGTGCCATGCTCCGGCAGGGTCGACTTCAGACACATCTACGAGGGATTCAGCGGAGGCGCCGACGGAGTAATAGTGACAGGGTGCCTCAAGGAGCAGTGCCACTACATAGACGGCAACCTCGTCGCCGAGAGAAGGGTAGAGGTAGCTAAGAACGCCTTGGAGGTCCTGGGCATAAGCGGCGAAAGGCTGGAGATGTTCTTCTGCAGCGCCGGTATGCCCAGGGAGTTCGCAGAGTACATGCAGAGCTTCACCGAGAGAATCCAGCTGCTTGGGAAGATCGAACGCGAGACGGTTAGAGCGTTCAAGGAAGTAGAGGTAGCGCCGGTGGCTGGAGGGTGACAACGTGTACAGGATAACAGAGAAACAGGAGATACCGCCAAACGTCAAGATGTTCAAGGTATACGCACCAGCCGTGTCGAGGAAGGCCGAGTCGGGACAGTTCGTGATAATCAGGAGCCACGAGAGAGGCGAGAGGATACCCATAACCATGGCGGGGAGCGACCCCGACGAAGGCACTGTAACCATATACTTCGCGGAGGTAGGCGTCTCATCCAAGGAGCTTGGAGCCCTTGGGGAAGGAGACAAGATACTCAACTTCTCCGGGCCCCTCGGAAACGCCATTACCATAGAGAATTATGGAGAGGTTCTCTGCGTCGGCGGAGGAGTGTTCCAAGGAGCTAACCACTATCTGTCAAAGAGGCTCCGCGAGGCAGGCAACGAGTTAACCAACATCATCTGCGTCCCAAGCGAAGACCACCTGTTTCTCCTGGACGAGATCAAGAACGCAAGTAAGAACGTGCTCATAGCCACCGACGAAGCCGAAAACGGAGCCAGCTTACCGGAATTACTGGATAAGGCGTTCAAGGAAACCCGCTTTGACAGAGTCTTCACGTTTGGACCCACCTCCATGCAGAGGCTGGTCGCGGAGACAACGAGGCCGCTGAACATCCCTACCAGAGTGAACCTCTTCCCTATAATGGTGGACGGCACCGGGATGTGCGGAGCGTGCAGGGTGACGGTAGGCGGAGCGACGCGGTTCGCCTGCATAGACGGCCCAGAGTTCGACGGCCACCAAGTCGACTTCGACGAGCTCATCTCCCGGATGAGATACTACACCGCCCAAGAGAAGATCGCCATGGTTCTCCAGGAAAGGAGGATCGTTTGATGGCCTTCGACGCCCCACAGGTGGAGATGCCAAAGCAGACACCGATGGAGCGCGTAAACAACTTCGACGAGGTCGCTCTCGGCTACACCGAGGAACAGGCCATCCAAGAAGCGTCCCGATGCCTCGGCTGCAAGAACCCTCAGTGCATCAAGGGATGCCCGGTCGACGTCGACATCCCGAGCTTCATAGAGCTAATCAAGACGGGAGGCTTCGTCGAGGCAGCCGCCAAGATCAAGGAAACCAACGCCTTGCCAGCCATCTGCGGCCGCGTATGCCCTCAGGAGAACCAGTGCCAGAAACACTGCGTCCTCGGCGTAAGAAGCGAGCCTGTGGCAATAGGCAGACTTGAGCGGTTCGCCGCAGACTACGAAAGAAGGCACGGACATCTCTCAAAACCTGTAAAGAATAAAAAAAATGGCCGCGTGGCTGTCGTAGGCGCGGGACCCGCTGGCTTGACGGTGGCAGCTGAGCTTCTGATGAAAGGCCTCGAAGTGGAGGTCTTCGAGTCCCTCCACGAGGCGGGTGGAGTGCTGATGTACGGAATACCAGAGTTCAGGCTACCCAAGGCGATAGTCCAAGCGGAGGTAGACTATGTCAAGAGCCTCGGGGCGAAAATACACCTCGACGCCACAATAGGGAGACTCCACACCATTTCAGAGCTTTTCGAGAGAGGCTTCCAAGCGATCTTCATCGGGAGCGGCGCGGGGCTCCCCAGGTTCATGAACGTACCCGGCGAGAACCTCAAGGGCGTCTACTCGGCCAACGAGTTCCTGATCAGGACCAACCTGATGAAGGCGTACAGGTTCCCAGAGTATCGGACCCCCATCACGGTGGGTAGGAACGTGGCGGTCATAGGCGGTGGGAACGTGGCCATGGACTCAGCTCGGTGTGCCAAGCGATTGGGCGCCGAGGATGTCTACATAGTGTACAGGAGGGGCAGAGAAGAGCTCCCCGCGAGGGAGGAGGAGGTAGAGAACGCCGAGGAAGAGGGCATAATATTCAGGTTCCTCACAAACCCAGTCAGGTTCATCGGCGACGACAGAGGCTATGTCACTCAAATGGAGTGTATCGGGATGAAGCTAGGGGAACCAGATGAATCTGGGAGGCGAAGGCCCATAGCTGTGGAGGACTCAGAGTTCATGATGGATGTAGACAACGTGGTGGTGGCGATAGGGCAGACTCCCAACCCAATCATACAGAAGACCACTGAAGGATTAGAGGCAACTAGATGGGGCACCATAGTCGCTGACGAGGACACGATGAAGACGAGTATAGACGGCGTATACGCCGGCGGAGACGTGGTAAGCGGCTCAGCGACCGTTATAAGTGCCATGGGAGCAGGCAAAAAGGCTGCGAGAGCCATCCAAGGGTATGTTTCCGGACTTCACTCAGCGACGTAGCAAGTCATCGTGGATACTACTCCATAGAGGTTCCTAATCCTGTCAAGCACAATGTCCTGCAGCAACTCTATATTGTCGAATTCGACTTCAACATACATGTCGTAAGGCCCATAGATATAGTGGGCTTCCTCGACTCCTTCTATGCTTAGTATCTCTTCCTTGAGCATTTTCTCTATCCTTGAGTCTACTCGGAGAAAAACAAGAGCCCTATAAGGGTATAACTGGTTAAGACCGTCATGCATTCTATTACGGTATAGATTTTCTCGTTTTTAGGGTGTATTGAAGGCATAAAAGTTCGCGTTTCGTATAATTATAGGAATATGGTATGTTCCGCATCATCAGGATCCAGTAAAAACGCTCTCGAAACGAGACGTATATATACGATAAATACTATAATTATTTATAAAAGAGAGCGAAAACATAGATTACACGATCGTGTAAATGAACCAGAATGTTCCACGTTCTCTTTAAAGAGAAGAGAAACGACATGCGGATAGATCGATTGGATCTACAGATACTTAGATCCTTAAGCAGAGACGGCCGAAAACCGTATAGAGCAATCGCTCGAGAGCTAGATGTAAGCGACGCCACAGTACGGAAACGCGTCAGACGGATGCAGAAGGACGAGATCATAAGACAGTTCCACGTGCTAATCAACTATGACAAGATGGGTAACTTCATCAAGGCCTTCATAGGGCTTAACGTAAACCCCCTGAAGATCCCAACTATTGTTGAAGAACTCCTGAAGTACCCAGACATTCAAGTAATATACAGAACCACGGGAGGGTGGGACATCTTCGTCGAAGTCATTTTTAAAGATATGCAGGAGCTTAACTGGTTTATAGAGAACAAGCTGAATTTCGAAGGTATAATCAGTAACGAAGTAAACGTGGTAATAAGTCCATACAAGCGGTGTCCATGCACAAACATCTAGAGCAGTCATTAAACGAGTTCGCGATAAACAGCGCGCACACATCTAACCCATCTTCGTCCCCACAATCACGTAGTTAATGAAAATTGAGAATGCAGAGAACCGCTCGTGGACTTGAACACCTTACAACTCGCTTCTCCTCACCACCCGGTCTTCCCTGCCAGAGATCAATATCATGTCCAGCGTGGCCTGCAGCTCCAGCATCTCCCCTGGCGCAGTCAACGGCGCCTCACCACCCTTTACACAGTCCACGAAGTGCCTCATTTCCTCCAGGTAGGGGTCGGCCTCTTCGTACGCGATGGGCACATCCACCTCACCGTCCTTGTACACCGTCATGGTCTCCAGGTCCAGCCCGGCCTCCTCCCCCAGCACCCTCACCGTGTACCGGGGCCCGGGCACGTGGGCGGCCCAGCTCACCTCGAAAACGACGGTGACGCCGCTCCTCATCTTCACCAGCGCCGCCGCCAGATCCTCAACGTCAAAGTAATCATCGAAGTCGTGTACACCCCAGTCGCCCAGCCCTCTCCGCGTGGGACCGAGCCTGGAGTAGCTCGACGCCAGCGCCGCCTCGGCCCTGAAGTCTGACATCAGCCAACAAGCATTATCCAGGGCGTGCACCCCTATGTCATATATGGGGCCGGCGCCCGCCAGCTCCCTCCTAGTGAACTGGCTCCCCCACCCGGGGATCCCGCTCCTCCTCACCCACCCGGCCCTCGAGTAGTAAACCTCCCCCAGCCCGCCGCCGTCCACGACCCTCTTGGCGGCCACGGACTCCCCGGTGAACCTCCTGGTGAGCCCTATGAGCAGCTTCCTGTCGTTCCTCTCCGCGGCCTCCACCATACGCTCCGCCTCCTGGAGGCTCGTGGCCATGGGCTTCTCACAGAGCACGTGGAGCCCAGCCTCCATGGCCTCCACCGACACCCTCGAGTGCATGCTGTTGGGCAGGCAGACGACCACCGCGTCCAACCCGTCGTGCCCCAGCATCTCAGATATGCCCGAGTACAGCGAGCCCGAGGGCAGCCCCGCCTCCGCTCCGAACCTCTCCCGAGGCCCCGGGCTCCTGTTATACGCCGCCACGACCTCCGCTGAGCCCAGCGACTGGATCACCCTCAGATGGTACCACGAGATGCTGCCACACCCGATCACGCCGATTCCGACAACCAAAACCGCAACCAGTTATCCATTGACCCTGGAATAATAAAAAATGAAGGAGGCCTGCGTTCAGGTAGACACCCAGTATAGCTCATGCGTTACAAGTCGTATATACAAGGTGTAACACATGCCCTCGGTCTCCGTCCGAGTCATAGACGACCTGAGGAGGGAGATGAGCGCCCTGCTCGCCGTCTACGAGACCGGGCTCAGAGAAAACCTCGCCTTCAAAGGAGCCACAGCCGACCCCCACACAGGGTAAACCGAGTCAAGGACAGCCCCACCCGCGGCTTTCGTTAGTCTTACGTTCGCTGAAAAAAGATGGGAGACTGAAAGGGCTGTTACTCCCCTGTGTACTGATAGTACTCGTGTTCCTCGTAGTAGTAGTCAACGACTTGCCCTGACTCATCGACGTGGATCTCGTACATGTTTACGTCCATGAACACGTAGTCTGAGCGACTCGGTGACGTCCAATATGTCGTGTCCTTCCCAGTGTAGACGCTGTCACCTTCAGCGGTTGTTCCAGTTAGATGAAGCACGACATGGTTTATCTGTGGATCCGCGTCAACGGTTGGAACATATTCTTCGTCGAACTGAAGCGTCTTACCTTTGATCTCAAACGTGCCGGCGTAGTTCTCGGACCATAGCCCCCAATCTGGCTCTGGAGCGTATGCTAGAAGCATGCCTTTATACCAGTCTTGAGGCGGTGCCCGCGGTGGGTTTCCGCTGCAATCATAAGCGTAGACAGACCACGTGACATAGTCGCCCCATCCCTCCGAACGCCACTCGTATTCTATCCAAACCCAGTGATCCCAGCCTTTTTTAGCGCATTTGGGCTCTAACTGCGGCTCGTGAGGCGAAGGAGTCATTGTTACGTGATACGTACCAGAAGTCTCTGTCTCTTCAACGGTTACGTCGAATCCTGGGTACTCAAGCGGAACCACCTCACTGCCCCAGCTCCAGTCCATGTCCCAGCATGCTACGCCACCGCCCTTAGACTCTGCTCCTCCCGGAATTTCAGGTGTCCCGGTGCCGGCGATGTAGGCCCCAACGTCAGTCTCTTTAGCATACAGTGAGTCCCAGTCCATGGTCCCCGACATGGGAACCCCCTTTGGGGGCCTTTCATATCCTGGTTCATACCATGGATGGGCGGCAGTCGCGCCGGGATGATTACGGATTGCCCATCTACCATCCTGGGTCAGCTCTAAACTGTACTGATACCAGTCCGGCGTGTCGGGGTCCCAAGTTGGCCATCCATCGTGGTCAGAGATTGTGACAGAAGTCCAAACCTCACCTGTACCCGGGTCATCACCAAACCACGCTGAGGCACCCTCCTTGGCGTAGATATCATAGCCGCCATCAACAATCATCGGTATAACGCCGTGGTATTCTCCACTGTCATCAAGCGTCAAAGCCCCCTCGAACTCCATCGTGGAGGAGTCGATAGTGGTTGGATCAGCTGCTCTCACGGACACCGCCGCTGTGAACATCGACGTCACGAACATCGCTATCAGAAGTGTCGCCGTCCTCTTCTTTCTCAATCTGCTCATTTCTTTTCCTCTATGTTTGAACCGTTTCCGCCCGTCGGCGCGCCACGGTTCCGGGCGGCGTACGCCTGAACCAGCGTACACTGGCTAACCTTAAGCTACGCCTAAGGGTCACCGACAAGACGTTTTTGGTCATATGAACATATAACTTTATTCAGAGAACCGCCCCTGAAAAAAAGCCCCTCATCACCAGCGAAAAAACATGATTACAAAACAGGCAAGCTGGGCGTCAGCTGCTCCATCAACCCTGCAGCCGAAGCACAGTGGTTTCGAAGAAAGCCAGTTGCTGGATCAGGGGACCATATACCATATCTCCTAGAACGTTCTTTTATTACAGGGGCTCGTTGCCACGCATGCCTGAATGGGATATGGGCGAGATCATCAGAAACCACGTCTACGTTAGACACGTTTACTCAGCCGACAGGAAAGGGGGCGAAGACTGCCTCTTCTCGTCAGCAGAACTACATGGAAAGCTGGCGTGCATCTACGAAAGGCTCGGCGTGGAGCCGGGGCGGGAGGACGAGCTGAGCGTCGTCGTGAAGCTGCCGAGGAACCGGAACCCCATACTCAGGGAATGGTGGCACCCCACAACCATCAAGAAGACAGACGAACAGCCCCTGGCGTTGCGGCTGGACAGGCTCGCCGGGTATCTGAGAAACGAGGTGGTGCTGGCGACGAAGGCTTGGATACACAGGTTCGAGTCCAGGCCGGGGGACGAGATAATCATCTCCCCCTGCGTGCCAGCCCCAAGCCTAAGCTACAACGTAAGGTAGGCCGCCCAAGCCCCACGACTAGCGGGTATGAGAGCTTATCTAGCCTCCACGCTCTACAGATAGGCATGAGCATCGACGCCGAGCTCACGAAGAGGGTCAAGGAGAACGCCCACAGGTATGGGTTCGACCTCGTGGGCATAGCCTCCGCCGAAGCCCTCGACGCGGTACCCAGCCACTACATCGCCCACCGCGACTACCGCACATGGACGCTGAAGACCGGCGACTACCTGGAAGGCGCCAGCAGCGCTATAGTCCTCGGCGCCCGCGTCTGGGACAACCTCCACGACCTGGTGATCAGGGTCGGCGACCACCACGAGTACCCCGACGAGTGGAGGGGCCGCCTCTACGCCAGGAGATTGGTCAGGTTCCTCAACCGGATGGGCTACAGGACCGCCCTCGAGCCCGGCCTGCTCTCAAAGAAGAGGATGGCCCAGCTCGCCGGCCTGGGCTGCATCGGAAAGAACAGCCTCGTTATAAACCCCGTGTACGGGCCCTGGGTGAGGCTCAGAAGCATAGTGACAGACGCGCCCCTCGCCCCCGACCAGCCCTTCACCATGGACCTGTGCCGAGGCTGCGAAGAGTGTGTGAAGGCCTGCCCCGTGGGCGCCCTCAAACCCTACGCGGTGGACCCAGACAGGTGTCTGCTGGGCATGCCCATGGAGCAGAGGCTCGGCGATGAACACCGCGAAACATACGAGAGGCACAGCCCCATGGTAACCGAGAACACGTGGCTCATGTGCCAGGCCTGCCAACTCGCTTGCCCCATAGGGAGAGAGCATAGAACCAGGCACGTAGGGAGGGGCACGGGCCCCGTGGACGAACGCGTGTAACCCTGCCAAGGAAAAACTCGACTGCTTTCATGTAAGCAGACACCGGTCATGGCTTACCTGAGGATCGGCTTAAATAGACGCCAGAGAAATACCTTCCAGGCTCTTCAGGCAGCGTTCGCCGATGGAGCCCCCGGGAGGAGTATTATGAAACACATGTTCATAAGCCACTGCGACACTAACGAGGCCTTCGACAAAGCCACCGTCGACGAGGTCAAGAAGTTCTTCGACCTCATGAAGAAAACCGGCAAAGACCACGGCGTCGACCTGGTGTTCTACGGGAATCCGTGGGGCGTATCACAGAGCTTAACGTTCGTCTGCACATCAGAAAAATCGCTGGACAACTACATCGAGTTCCGCAGAGCCTTCGGGAACAAACTGGCCGAAGCCGGCATGAAGCCATACTTCAACAAAACAAACACCATCACCGTCACGGGAATGTAGAGAAACCCTCATCGCCACCCCTTTTTTTGGCGTGCCTTAATTCACGCAATTAATATCATAGACGAAGATGACTACACTTGATCGCGTGGTTTTCACTCGTGTGATTTTCACGCGTTGGGTGAAGAAAATTGAAGAAGCTAGAGAGGATACTGTCAGTGTTACTCCATATAACCGTGTCAGCGGCAACATCGCCTGCGGTGCCCGCTAAGCCGGTGGAGTGCTACGCCGACGGCTCCCTGGTTGAGTACGCCACCGAGTCGCCTCACGCCGAGGCGGTGAACGGACTCTGAAGCATGACGGTGAGGAACGGCGCGGCCCAGTTCACTTAGTACTACAGGGAGCTGAACAACGACCCCGAGGCGGAGCTGTCCCCCGCCGGGACCGTCGACCTGTTCAAGCTGTACATGGAGAGCACCGACTACTGGATCGAAGGCGACGCCCTCGTATCGTTGGCCGAGCCCATTCTCCCCTGGGGCCTAGCTTTCGCCGCCGGGGCGATGGTCTTCGTCGTATGCGACGAGATGATTCCCGAGAGCCAAAGGGAAGGCTTCGAGATGGACGCCACGTTCAGCCTCATCGTCGGGTTCCTAGTGATGATGATGCTGGACAACTACTTCGGTTGATTGACGATCGTTGCCTCCGCTTGTCGTGCGACCGTCCCCCGAGGGGCGCCAGTCCGCTCTTTTTAGCTGGATGTTGGCTGAGCTTTATATTGAATCCCGTGCATGGTTCCTTATGTCAAACGACGATTTAAAGAAGATTCTCGAGGACAGCATCCACCTGGCAACCACGGTCGTGGAAGAACACTTCGGCGACATCGAGGAAATCAGAGAAGAGAACCAGGACAGGGAGGATGTCGAGTACGTGAAAGAGATGAAGATCAGAACCTACGAGACCCTGCTCCAGGAACTCATCAAATGGAAGCTAGACGGCGAAACCCTGTTAAGAGAATAGCTGGCCCCGTTTACACCATTTTCTTCGGCTCTACAAGCATTCATCTTTATCTCGCGCCGTTTTAATGAATACCGCGGAAAACGGGATACCCCATGAACGAGAAAAAGAGGCTTTTGATTGTATGCTCCAAGGGAACGCTCGATATGGCTTTCCCGCCCTTCATGATGGCGACCACCGCGGCCTCGATGGACTGGGAAGTTCACCTATACTTCACCTTCTGGGGGATGGACATAATAACGAACAGCAAGGCGTTGAAGATATCACCAGTAGGGAACCCGTCGCTGGGGTTACCCAACGTCGTCGGCATAATCCCCGGCATGACAGCCGTCGCGACCTGGATGATGAAGAGGAAGATGCGTGAAAGCCACATGCCCACGTTGGAATCCCTCATAGAAATGGCGAAACAAGCCGGCGTAAAGTTTCACGCCTGCTCACCAACGATGAAGCTGTCCGGCATCACGAAAGAGGATCTCATCCCACAGTGTGACGACATCATCGGAGCAGCCACGTTCCTGGACATGGCTGGAGACGACGCGGTAACCCTCTTCATCTAGCCAATGAGCCAGACCTGATCAGCAGTCAACGATTAGTCGATAAAAGTAGGCGCCTTGAAACACCACGGACAGGACCCGGTTGACCGAGGTTCAGCGTGTACACGTTGACTCCACATCTTCGGGATAAACGCATACACTCAATACTTAGGGAAAGAACCATCCACCGACTCGGACCAGCCGTGGATACCCCCCTCGAGGCTCCTCAGCTTCCTGAACCCGGCTCCCTGAAGCACCCTCAACGCTCTGCTGCTTCGTATCCCGGTCCTGCAGTAAAGAACTATGTCGTCACCCTTGTCCAGCTCACTCAATCTGGCCGGCAACTCAGGCTCCGGGATCAGACGGGCGTCGGGGAGGCGGCAGATCTCCCACTCGAAGGAGTCTCTGACGTCGATCAAGACGAGGTTCGGGTTGTCGTTGATCTCAGCCGACAGCTCCTCCGGCGAGACCACCCATTCTTCGCCGAGCTCCTCGACTCGGTTCCCGGAGACCCCGCAAAACTGATCGTAGTCAATCAGCTCATCGATGGTCGGGTCATCCCCGCAGATGGGGCACCCGGGGTCCCTCACGACCTCCACCTCCCGAACACGCATGGTCAACGCGTTGTAGAGAAGCAGGCGCCCTATGAGGGGCTCCCCGGCCCCCAGTATGAGCTTGATGACCTCCGTCGCCTGGATAACGCCCATCACCCCCGGCAGCACCCCAAGCACCCCGCCTTCGGCACAGCTTGGGACCATCCCCGGCGGCGGGGGCTCCGGGTAGAGGCACCTGTAGCATGGACCTTTCCCGGTGTGGAAAACAGATGCCTGCCCCTCGAACCGGAAGACGCTGGCGTATACGTTCGGTTTCCCGAGGAACACACATACATCGTTGACGAGGTATCTAGCAGGGAAGTTATCCGTACCGTCAGCCACGACGTCGTAGCCCTCGCATATCCGCTCCGCGTTGGCTGAGCTGAACGCTTCACCGTGTCTAACTACTTCAACCTCAGGGTTTAGGGCCTTTAACCTGGCTGCCGCCGCGTCAAGCTTGGGCGTCCCAACGTCGTCTGTGCAGTACAGGATCTGGCGCTGAAGGTTACTGTAGTCGACGACGTCGAAATCGACGAGCCCGATCCTGCCGACGCCTGCCGCGGCCAGATACATTGAGAGGGGAGAGCCTAGGCCCCCGGCTCCTACGCATAGAACGCTGGCCTCTTTGAGCCTCCTCTGCCCACTCACCCCCACCTCAGGAAGAACAAGGTGGCGGCTATACCTCAGTATCTCCGGGTTAGATAGCTCCGCTGTGAAAACGGTCAGCCTCCGCTCACCGCAGGGATCAAGGATACCTCGTCGTTCGAAGAGAGCTCCGTGGACAGTTTCTCCAGGAAACGAAAATCCCTTCCATTCACGTAGATGTTTATGAACCTCCTCGGGTTTCCGTCTTGGTCATAGAGTTTTTCGCGGAAGCCTTCCCCGTATTGGGCTGAAAGCGCGTCAAGGGCCCCGGAGACTGTAGCTGCCTCCACGGAGGTGGACGTCACGCCCGCGACGGACGCCAGGTTCCCGTAAAGCAAAACGGTTACAGACGCCATCACTCGTCCCCCAGACTCGTTGCCCCTCTCTGGCCCCCGGTTGAAGCATACGGAAGTGTCTCCACATCCGCGTCTGCCTTTTCTAACAGCTCTATCAAATCGTTCAACGTGGGCTCGATGAGTGCCGGCTCGTTCAAAGCCTGCTGGATGGTATCCGCCGCCTTGAACCCGCTTCCGGTGACGGCGCAGACCACCTTCTCGTCTGCATCGAAGTAGCCCTCCTCGGCGAGTCTCTTCACGACTGCTATCGTAACGCCCCCCGCGGGCTCGGCGAAGACGCCTTCCTTCTCCGCGACGAGCTTGATCGCCTCGAGTATCTCATCGTCGGAGACGGCCTCCACCGTGCCGCCGGTCGCCCTAGCGTTCCTCAAAACGTAGTACCCGTCACCGGGATCGCCTATCGCCAAGCTCTTAGCCAGGGTATGGGGGTGCTCGATGGGAAGTACGTCGTCAAGCCCGGCTTTGAACGCGTCCGCGATGGGCGCGCAGCCCTCAGCCTGGGCGCCGATGAGCCTGGTGGGCTTGTCTTCGACGAGGCCGACCCTCTTGAACTGCTCGAGGCCCCTGTGGACGGCGCAGAAGAGCGCCCCGCTTCCCAAGGGTATTATGATGCTGTCCGGAGCCTCCCAGCCCAGCTGTTCGCAAACCTCGAAAGCGAGGGTCTTGGAGCCCTCCACGTAATAGCTTCTTAGATTGATGTTCGCGAAGGCCCAGCCGTAGTGTTCAGCTGCCTGCGCAGCCAGCCTGTTCGCCTGATCGTACGTGCCATTCACCGCGATGATGCATGCACCGTAGATCGAAGCCTGCAAGACCTTGTTTAGCTCGGTGTTCGAAGGTACAAAGATGTAGCACGGTAGCCCAGCCTTGGCCGCGTGAGCCGCGACGCTCGCCGCCAGGTTACCGGTCGAGGGGCAGCCCACCGCCACCGCCCCGAACTCCTTCGCCTTTGAGACGGCCACCGACGCGGGCCTGTCCTTGAACGAGTTGGTAGGGTTCACCGTGTCGTCCTTGATGTAGAGGTTGGACAGGCCCAGCTGTAGCCCGAGGTTGGTTGCCTTACGCAGGGTGGAGAGACCCGTTCCCAGGTCCACGGCTGACTCGTAGTCGTTCAGGGGCAGAAGCTCCCTGTACCTCCAAATGGTTTTCGGGCGCCGTGATATCTCCTCCCTCGTCACCCTGATTCCATCTAGGTCATATGATACCTCGAGGGGGGCGAAGCAGTTATCACAGGCGTGGATGAGTTTCTGGGGGAAAGTTGCACCGCATTCACGGCATACAAGCCCTTTTACATATTGACTGAGTTTTTATGCCTCCTGTGTACCCACACCCACCCGCATTACGGTATTAATATTTTTCTGTCAACTCAATTAATTAAGGAATAACGAAGAGGCAGCTTAACACTTTAAGCCCGTACACTTTGGACTCGGACACTTTCCGCCCTCCCAGTCGGAGCATAAAAGCAGCTTCAACCCCATAGAAGGAGGCGTAAGCCCCCGACGGTGGCGACATACCAATAATGAACCATCCTCTTCAGCAGCCTCGCCAATAACCCCCTGAACTTGAAGCCGAAGAGAACGCCCACAGCGTAAGACCGCCCCAGAGTCACTATCTCCCCGGCCCTCTCAAACCTGTACTCCTCCATCCTGCCTCCTATCACATGGGCCAATATGTTGTGTGCAACCACCTCTCCCTGAGCCATGGCGATGTGCGCGGAAGGGGGCTGAGGCCGCCCCCCAGAGTCCACGGCACAGGCAGAGTCTCCGGCGACGAACACCCCCTCATGACCCACTGCGCGGCAGAACCCGTCCACCGCTATCCTGCGGCCGTTAACCTCGAAGCCTAGGCCACAGGCGGGATCATACTCCACCCCACCCGTCCAGATGAACAGGTCATGCTTTAAGACCAAGCCGCTCCTCGTCTCTAAACTGTGTTCCTTTACACGCGTCACCGGATCGTTGAATACGAACTCCGCGCCTTTCCCCTCCAAGTACCTCTTTGCGTCCAAGCTGAGGCTCTTTTCCCACCCGGGGAGAATGGAGGGAAAAGCCTCAACCACCGTTAACAGCTTCTCCTGGGGAACGAGGCCGTTCTCCTCGTATAGAAGGGGAAGCCAGTCGAGAAGCTCGCCAGCCAGCTCTACGCCGCTGAACCCCCCACCGCCGATGACTATCTTGACTGGGGCAGCCGTCTCCTTCGCCTCAGTGAACAGCTGCAGTATCTTGGACCTGATCTCTAAGGCCTGTTCGTAGCTTCCCAAGGTGAGGCTGTGCTCACTGATCCCCTCGATACCGAAGTAGGCGGGGTGGCTTCCGAGGCATACGGCGAGCAAGTCGTAACCCATCTCTCCCTCTTCGGTGACCACAAGGCTCCTACCTGGGTCCACGGACTCGACCTTAACCCGCCTAAACTCGGTCTCATCCAAGTCGATGACCTTCCCGAGGGGCACCACGATGTCCTCTTCTAGATAATCGACGTTGCAGACTTTATGTATCCTGTAGAGGTACTGGTGGTAATCGTTTTCGTCCACGAGGACCAGCCTCCATGAACCGGGCAGCCTTCCCTGCAGCTCCTTGACGATCTTGACCCCGGCGACGCCTGCCCCGAGAACCACGACGCTTTTCGACGACTCCATACACACATACTCCAACGGAGAATCAATGGCTGCCCGCATAGAGAGGGACGTAATTACTCCATCAGTAAAGCCATACAATAAAAACATACACATAAGGCACACCCATGCCCAGCCTCGATGCTCTCGGTCAATACATGTATACCCGGCGCGCGCAGACTTTATCACAGCGATCCCTCATGAATAAACCATGAGGCCTGACCAAGACCTGCTCCAGGGAGCCATCGATCTTCACCTACACGCCGGTCCCAGCGTATTCCCGCGTCTCATGGACGCCGTCGACACCGCGAAGGCCGCGAGGGCCTCCGGGATGAGAGGCATCGTCATCAAGCACCACCACACCCCCACCGTCGACCGCGGCTACCTAGTCCACAAGGCAGTGCCCGAGGTGGAGGCGTACGGCGGTGTCACGCTCAACTACGCCGCAGGCGGGCTCAACCCCTACGCCGTGGACGCCGCCCTCAGGCTCGGCGGGAAGATGGTCTGGATGCCCTCCGTGGACGCCCGAAACCACAAGACCCACTTCGGAGAGCTCGGGAAATACGGGTCACGCCTAGACTACGACAAGCCCGGCATATACAGAGACGCCCCCGGCATCACCGCCCTCGACGAGTACGGGGGCCTCAAACCAAGGATAGGCCAGATCCTGGACGCCGTGGCGGACCACGACGCGGCAATATCTACTTCGCACCTTGACCGGGAGGAGTCAAGGTCCCTGGTGCAGGAGGCCCGGAGAAGAAGCATAAAAACCGTGGTGACCCACGTCAATTTCGTCACGGCGTCGCTGTCAACCGAGGACCAGCGGTGGATGGCGGCGAAAGGCGCCTATCTCGAGCTTTGCTACTCGTCCCTGTCGCCTGCCTGGAGAAGCACGTCCATCGACGAGGTGGCCGAGACCGTGAGAAAGGTTGGCCCAGAGCACTACGTCCTGGCCAGCGACTTGGGCCAGGTTCACAATCCAGCGCCGCCGGAGGGGCTCCGCATCTACATAAGCATGCTCCTTGAGCGTGGGCTCGACGCCGAGGAGATCAGGGTCATGGTCAAGGATAACCCGGAGAAGATACTGGGTCTCCAATGATGCTGCCTGCGAAATACCGTTCTCAAGGAACGGTGGAACGATATACTTGGGCTATATTATGAGCCGCGTCGCCTCGACGCCTTCACCGTACACCATCCTCAGGTACCCCAACATGGTGGATAGATGCTCGTCAACCGTCTCACGGCTTACCCCCACCGGGCACCACGCAAAGTAAAGGGGGTTCACGGTCCCCATCCCGATGGACGTCCTCGCCGCCGGGCCGAACAGGACGCTGGCCAAGACCCCCTCGTCGTCCCTTAGCACCACGTCGTTCTTCACCAGGACCTGTTCCTTGCCGTTGAGCTTGACGTACTCCTCGCCGTCGTCGGCGAGATCGTAGACTAGGCCACCCTGGACCGCGTTCATGTCGTGCCCAGACGTCAGGACCCTGTCCTCCAGCTCGGCCATGAACATGCAGTCCACGTGGGTCGAGACCTGGGGGAACGTTCTCCCCTTCTTGACGCTCTTGATCTGGAACTCGATGGGGTAGGTCCTCCCCCACCTGTCGAAGTACCCCGCGTACGCCTGGACCACGGGGTCTTCCCCGGGATCCGGGTAGTCGTCCCTGATCCTGGTCTCCAGTTGTCGTTTAGCCTGCTCGAGGCCTGGATGCTTTTTCATGTTCTGCTGGTTGGCTATGGTCAGGCCGCCGAAGACGGCTGTAGGGTACATTATCTTGAGTTCGGGTCTGACCGTGAAATCCATTCTGTATCACGTTATGGTATCAACCCTGAAATATCTATGGTTGGTATAGTTCGGGCGTCCAAAATGCTCGAACAGGCTTCTCGACGACATAAAGAAGCGGGATCGTGCCTAGGGATACTCTATCTCCACGCCTACCTCGTTCCTCCGCAGGAACCCGGGCACGAAGGGAGGGTTGTACTGCAGCAGGAAGGGCGCGCCCCTGGTCGTTATGCCCTCCACCTCCAGCCAGCTCTGGAGCCTCTCCGTCTGTTTCTTGACGCTCTCCTTCCACGCGAAGCCCCTGAACCTGACAGTGGCGACGACGCGCTCAGGCACCGCGTTGATGGTCACCCTCTCGTCTGTGGGCTCGGGCACCGTCTCCGCGTCGTACTCCGAGGGCACCATGAAGCTCATGGACCCGGAGTCGCTGAACACAGGCGACGTCATCGCGATCTCAGTGGAAGTGATGACCGGGCTCGTCATCGCTATCTTGGACCTCGAACGGTTGGCGCCCGAGATGTACTTGAAGAGGACGCTGAACCTTGAAGGGGCGTCCCCGACGGTGGCGACCAGCATAGAAGGGTATCTCCTGATCTCATACTCCCCGTCGCCCCGTAACACCGTGTACTTCGCCGTCTCCACCATCACCTGATCCTCTCCTTGAACTCGTTCTCGATCTTCCTCAGCTTGGGCTCGATGACGTACCGGCTGTAGCTCTGCCGCCTGTTCCTCTCGTAGTAGTTCCTGTGGTAGTCCTCGGCCTCGTGGAACCCGGTGAAGGGCTCTACCTGGGTCACGATGGGCAGGCCGAAGACGTTGCTTTCGTTCAGCTCTTCTATGAACTCCACGGCGGTCATCCTCTGGGCCTCGCTGTGGTAGAAGACCACCGAACGGTACTGGGTGCCCACGTCGGCGCCCTGCCTGTTCAGCGAGGTCGGGTCGTGCATGGTGAAGAATATCTCAAGGATCTCCCTGTACGTGATCACGTCGGGGTCGAAGGCGACTTGCACCACCTCGGCGTGGCCCGTGGTCCCCGTCACGACCTGTTGATACGTCGGGTTCTCAACGTGTCCCCCAGAGTACCCGGGGACGACCCTGAGGACCCCCTCGATCTCCAGGAAGATCGCCTCGGTGCACCAGAAACAGCCTCCGCCTAGGGTAGCCAGCTCCTCCATGGCTAGTCACGGGGAACCGCGTTCTATAATGGTTTACCAAAAACGATGCATCCGTTGCCTGCGCATGG
>CAYFYM010000317.1:0-3590 GCA_964347405.1 uncultured Candidatus Bathyarchaeia archaeon
CCTGCCAGCGTTCTTCTTCGAGGAGCCCGTGCCGGACGGCCCCCAGCAGGGGAAGCGGCTGGACAGGAAGCTATTCGAGAAGATGAAGGACGAGTACTACACCCTCAGGGGCTGGGACAAGGAGACCGGGCTACAGCGGGAGGCGACGCTGAAGAAGCTGGGCATGGCTGACGTCGCCAAGGCGCTCAAGGCAGCGAAGAAGCTGGCCCCGGCAGGGAAGGAGGGATGACGTTGCAGAAGGTGCTACAGGTAGAAATAGAGAAGTGTGTGGGCTGCCGCATGTGCGAGGTGGCGTGCAGCCTCAAGAACACCGGCAGGGTCCAGCCCAGCAGGTCAAGGATCAAGGTCATAGGCTACGAGAAGCGGGGCGTCTACCACAACTACATCCCCATGGTCTGCCAGCAGTGCAGCACCCCCCTCTGCGTGGAGGCGTGCCCAACCAACGCCCTCAGCAGGGACCAGGAGACCGGCGCCGTAGTGGTGGACGACGCGTGCGTCGGCTGCAAGGTCTGCAACATGGTCTGCCCCATAGGCGGCGTCAGCATAGACCCCGCCACCGACGTGGCGTACAAGTGCGACCTCTGCGGCGGCGACCCCGAGTGCGTCAAGTACTGCTACTACGAGGCGCTGGGCTACGTGCCCAAGGACAGGCTGGACAGCAGCCTGAAGCGCAGCAAATCCGAGAAGCTGTCCGAGCTCTTCGCCCTCATGGAGAGCCTCCGGTAGCCTACCCTACTCTTATTCTCCTGGGGGCCGAGTAGACCCGGAGCCGGCCGCCGCTCACCGACGTCAACGTGAGCCCCGACCTCTCCGCCAGCCGCACACCGGAGACCAGGGGCACCGTCATGGACGCTATCACGGGTATCCCCACCCTGCAAGCCTTCTGCACCATCTCCCCCGACTGGCGGCCCGTGCTGAGCAGCACGCACGCGCCCAGATCGCCCCCGCTCAACGCGTAGCTGCCTACCACCTTGTCCACGGCGTTGTGCCTCCCCACGTCCTCCGCGAACGCCAGCACCTCGCCGTCGCCGCCGCATAGCATGGCGGCGTGGGTCCCCCTGGTCCGTCTGTGGACGCTGCATCTGCTGTTCAGCGCCGCGATCATCTCCTTGAGGCGGCTGGCCTCCACGTTGAGCCCCGACGTGACCGTCGGCAACTGGGTCCTGGTGTTCTCGGCCCTTGGGCTGGAGGCGCAGGCCGTGACTATGAGGTTCATCATGGAA
Source organism: uncultured Candidatus Bathyarchaeia archaeon (assembly GCA_964347405.1). Classification (GTDB taxonomy): domain Archaea; phylum Thermoproteota; class Bathyarchaeia; order TCS64; family TCS64; genus RBG-16-57-9. The sequence continues at coordinate 1,224 of CAYFYM010000317.1, forward strand.
ACCGACGCCCCGCGTAGGTCCACGGCGCCGACCAGCGTCACCCTTACGTTCCCGTCGTCCACCTCGACGCCCTTGATCTCGTCCACGGAGCCTATGACGCCCTGGGTAAGCAGGTACCCGGCCGCCAGCTCCCTCTCCAGCTCCGGGGTGGCTATGAGCGTGACGTGGTACTCGCCGTTCACGAATACGCATATGGGCTCGTCGAGAGCGAGCTCGTCCTCCATATCCTCCGCCTCCGGCCTCGCCCCGAGGCTGATGGACCTTATGTTTCTGCGCTCAGTCACCATGGGCGCTCACCCGCCGTACAGCTCCCTGATCTCCCGCCACCTGAAGCAGCTGGTGAGGTGGTCGTTCACCATGCCCACGCTCTGCATGTACGCGTACACGATGGTGGGGCCCACGAAGCTGAAGCCATGGCCCTTCAGGTCCCTGGCTATCCTGGTGGAGAGATCGGTCTTAGACGGCACCTGATCCCAGCCTGTGAACTCGTTCATAACGGGCTCGTGGTCAACGTATGCCCAGATGTACTCGTCGAAGCTGCCGTGCGTCTCCTGCACCCGGAGGAACACCCTGGCGTTGTCTACGTGGCTTACTATCTTGCGCCTGTTCCTTATTATGCTGGAGTCATGGACAAGCTCGTCTATCCTGTCCTCCGTGTACAACGCTATCTTCTCTGGGTCGAACCCGTCGAAGGCCCTGCGGTAGTTCTCTCTGCGCCTGAGCACCGTGGACCAGCTGAGCCCCGCCTGGACGCCCTCCAGCAAAATGAACTCGTACAGCACCCCGTCGTCGTGGACAGGGACGCCCCACTCCTCGTCGTGGTACGCCATGGCTAGGGGGTCCCCCTCTCCCCAGCACCTGGTCTTCCCGTCACAGGCCATGGGTATACAAGCGCGGCATGGGATTTAACTTGTGAGCAGCCGCTACCCCTGTAACGACTCCCTTACGGCTTCGGCCAGCGCCTCCTTGTCGTCCACCTCGCCCATGACCTTGCTGTACCGGTGGTCCTTGAGGTTCAGTGTGATCACCTTGTCGCCGTCCTCCATGTAGTAGAACACCAAGCCGCTCTGGGTTCCATAGCTGCCCATCCTCGGGTACTTGCAGCTGACCTTGGCGGTGGACACGCTCTCAATGTTCTCCACCGGCAGGACGAACCCGTCGGCCATCCCCAGAAGGCCCTCGGGCTCCTTGAACCTTATCCTGACGAAGTCGCCGGCTACCTCTACGTCCTCCATACTGGTACCATTGTTGGTGGCTTGCATAAGTTTTGTCTTGCAATGATATATAACACGAAGAAAACGGTAACTTCTATGAGAATAAAGAAAAGGGGTCTTTTAGAGAAGCGCCAGGTATGCCGCTATATCATCTATCTTCATCAGGACGTGGAGCTGGGCGTCGGCGCCCGTGATCCAGTCCGGGCCCACTCCGTCGACCTTGCTCCTTACGCTGTCCAGCTTGTTAATTGCCCCGGTGTAGTCCTCGCTCATGATCTTCTCGATCACCTCTGAGAGCATGTTCCCCAGGGTTTTCTTCCTCTGTTCCGGGTTGTTCTTGAAGTCCTCTTCTGGTAGCCCCTGTATGTAGTCGTCCATGTCCTGGACGGCTTCCTCGGCGGTCACCACGTTTACAACGTACGTGTCTGAGCCGGAGCCCCCGTCGTCGTCTGTGAAAGTCGCCGTCACCGTGTACGTGCCAGTCGAAGAGTACGCGTGTGTGGCGCTGCCTGTGCCCGTCGAGTCCGGCGCATCGTTTTCCTCGGTCACCGTCCCAGGCTCTATGGTTCCGTCGCCGAAGTCCCATGTAACCGTGTGGGCGTCGAGCCACCCGGGGTCGGTGAACTCTGCGGTGAACGTGACGCCGTGCACCGACGGGAGGACGAACTGTTCGTTAGGCTGATCATGTGTCATGGTGACCGTGGGCGCCACGTTGACGACGGTGACAGTGAGGGTGTCAACCCCGACGCCTCCGTCGTCGTCGGTGACCGTCAGCGTCACAGTGTACACGCCGTCGTCACCGTACTCGTGTGTGGGCGTGAGCGTGCCTGAAGCCGTCTCTCCGTCACCGAAGCCCCAGTCATAGGTATGGGTGTCGTCGCCTGGGTCCGTGTAGCTTCCTGTGAAGCTGAGCGTGTCGCCCTCGTAGGCCGCCTGGTCGGGGCCGGCGTCTACGGATGGAGCCACGTTGCTGACCGTTACCGTCAACGTGTCCACCCCCACTCCGCCGTCCTCGTCGGAGACGGTTAGCGTCACCGCGTAAACGCCGTCGTCAGCGTAGACGTGGGTGGGGCTCAGGGTGCCTGAGGCAACAGGCGACCCGTCACCGAAGTCCCACTCGTACGTGTGCGTGTCGTCGCCTGGGTCAGTGAAG
>CAYFYM010000318.1:0-4799 GCA_964347405.1 uncultured Candidatus Bathyarchaeia archaeon
TGTACGACCACACATGGTGAAATGAGACGGCGAAGACAACATCTGGCTCATAGACGATAAAGGGCATGTACTCTACCTCTACTCGTCTGAAGGAGAACTGCTGACGAGTCTAGGCACGAAGGGGGTGCCAGGCGAGGACGGGAGCCACTTCGACAAACCCACGGACATCGCCTTCGGCTTGGACGGAGGTTTCTACGTCTCCGATGGGTACGGGAACAAGCGTGTCGCCATGTTCGACGAGAGCCTCGGGTTTCTCGGTCAGTGGGGCTCCGAGGGAGTGGGAGAAGGCCAGTTCGTCCTACCCCACGCGGTGACGACGGACGACGAGGGGCTGGTTTACGTCGCGGATCGGAACAGGTGGCGCGTCCAGATCTTCAGCCCCGAGGGTGTTTTCCTGAGGCAGTGGACGCACGTGGGGAAGCCGTTCGGGATCGTCTGCGCGAGCGATGGATACCTATACGTGTGCGACGGGACAAACGCCAGGGTCACGAAGGTAGAGAGATCGGGGAGGGTCGTGGGGTTCTTCGGAGCCCCCGGAGGCGATGCTGGGCAGGTATCCACGGCGCACGACATAGCGGTTGCACCGAACGGCGATATACTACTGGCGCACCTGGATGGGAGGGCTCAACTCTTCTCTAAAGAGTGATAACTAACAGATCAGGGTGTCACATATTCTGTATGGGAGCACTGGTGTGGGAATGCCAGAACGGGGATTCGGGTTAGTAGAAGCCCGGGGGGAGATTTTAACTCCCATCGAGGCGATGCCTTCAATCTTTAGTGCTATATCATCTAAACGGCCACAGGTAAGCTCCTTCAAAGCTGACGACCGAGGTTTCCGGCGGATCGAGCGGGCCCCAGCTCCTATCGAAATGGAAGCTGAGGTACCCCCCTGAACGAGCCATGAACCCACCCTCGAAGGACGAGATCGAGGTCTCGTTGGCCACCACGACGGCGCCTGAACCAAGATAACCGGTGTCGGGCCACTTCTCATCCGAGAAGACGACCATGAAATCGATCGGTTTAGAGGAGATGAAGCGGTACCTTACCCTCTCGCAACATCTCAGCTCCACGCTGTAACAGTGGGAGTGGATCGTCGAGTCGACGCGGCCGACCCTGAACCTAACCGGCAGATCCAAGGGCGTGACTCTTATAACGGCCTGTCCGGTGCTTATCTCCTCGGGGTAACCCACGGCGCCGATCTGGTGGAACACGGAAAGAGGCCGTTCATCCCGCCGATGCAGAATATACTGTAGGCCAACGAAAATAGCGACCAAGATGCAGGAGACAGCGATCGCGTTCCTCTTCGTCAGCTTCACGGCGTATCGTCACATCGATAAAGTGTCACTCAAATAAAACACTACTATTTAGAACAGTAAGGATCGAACGTGTTTGAATGATGAAGGGAGACGGAGCCAGAGAACTATATGCTATTCAAAATTTAATATTATAAGTAATTAAATCATTATCATGGTAAGGATTTCTCTAGACGTTCAACTCCGAAATACAAAAACAATCGCTAAAAATATTTGAATTCTCTATTAACACGAGGGAGATCTGAGTTCAGTAGATATAAAACCCCCAAATCTCAAAACGGCCCCCCAACATTTGTTCAGATTCATCATATAAATATTAAATTTTAATATATTTTAAATAATTATGCGGTGGGGGCTCAGAAAAAAACGCTTATAACAAGTAACCAGTTATAAGGGAAACGCAAACTCGTCGAACCAAGGCAAGATACGTTCAACAACAAGCTCGTCAAGACAAGGACTGAAACAAATTCTTAACCCACCAAAACATAGAAGCCTAGACAAGGTGATTCAGTGACTTCAGCGCTACAGGGAATCAGGGTAGTCGATCTCACCCAGCACCTCGCCGGCCCCTTCTGCACCATGCTCCTCGCCGACATGGGCGCCCAGGTGATCAAAGTAGAACCCCCCTGGGGCGACGCAAGCCGCTCCTCGCCCCAGTACCCCCAGGTGGAGGGCCAAAGCTCCTACTTCATGCTAGTGAACCGCAACAAGAAGAGCGTCGTCCTCGACCTCAAACACGAGAAGGGCGTCGAGGCCCTCAAGAGGCTCGTCGAGTCATCGGACGCCGTCGTCGAGAACTTCAGGCCAGGCGTCATGGAAAGGCTCGGCGTAGGGTACGACGACCTCAAGAAGGTCAACCCCGGCATCGTCTACGCCTCCATCAGCGGCTTCGGCCAGACCGGCCCCTACGTAAGGCGCCCGTCCTTCGACATCATCGCCCAGGCCATGAGCGGCTGGATGTGGCTCAACAGCCGCGAGCAGCGCGGCCTCGACAGCATGGCGCCCATGGAGCCCAGTTGCCTCGCCGGCAGCCCCGGCGACACCGTCCCCGGCCTCTTCTGCGCCCTCGCCGTACTCGCCGCCCTCCGCCACAGAGACGAGACCGGACGGGGCCAACGGATCGACGTTGCCCAGACCGACGCCCTCATGACGGTGTCGGCGCTGGCCCTCACCAGGACCCTGTACGGCGACGGGGACGCCGAGGAAAGGGCTCATCGCCCGCCGGCCCGCATACACGGCGTCTACGAGACCAAGGACGGCTACATAGCCATCCGGGTAGTCGGAGAGAAGACTGTGAACGCCGTCGCCGAGGCCACCGGCATCGACCCCAGCATGGTCACCCCCACGTCAGAGCCCCTCAGGAACTGGCTCAAGGAGAGGACGAGAGACGAGGCGGCCCGGCTCCTATCCGAGAGGGTCCCGCTCGCCCCCGTGCTCACAGACAGGGAGCTCATCGCCGACCCCAACGTCATGGCCCGCGGCATGATCGTGGAGAAACGGCACCCGCTGGGGTTCACGTACCGGACGGTCGCCACCGGCGTGAAGTTCAGCGAGACCCCAGTGTCCATCGACTCGCTGCCCCCCACGCTGGGGGCCGACACCGTCGAGGTGCTCCGCGGCCTCGGGTACAGCGACGACGAGATACGGCGGCTCATCGACGAGGGCGCGGCCGGGGCTTGACGCGCCCACGGGAAAGAAGATAAATGCGCCACACCCTCAACTTCACCCCATGGACTCCCAGCCCCACCACACAGACATAGGTAGGCTCGTCAGGCGCTCCTCCCTGATCTTCCCCGTCAACGTCCCCCGTTTCCTCGGGAAGGCGTACACGAGGGGCGCCGACTGCGTGGTCATGGACCTCGAGGACAGCGTACCCCCATCAGAGAAGGAGGCGGCCAGGGCCCTCGTGGAGGAAGCCATACCAGTGGCGGGGAAGGGGGGCGGAGACGTCGCCGTCCGCATAAACCGGCCGCCGGGCCAGGCCAAGCTGGACCTAGAGGCGTCCATATGGCCCGGCCTCACGTGCGTCGCCCTCCCCAAGGTCGAGTCGGCCGAGGAGCTGCGGGTCAGGGCCGACATCATCACGGACCTCGAGCGGAGGAGAGGCATCCCCGAGGGCGCGGTCCAGATAGCCGTCGCCGTCGAGACCGCCCTCGGCGTCGTCAAGGCGTACGAGATAGCAGCCGCCAGCCCCAGGACCGTCTCCATCGGCGTCGGCGCCGAGGACCTGACCCAGATGATGGGCGTACAGACCACCGCCGAGGGAAGGGAGCTGTGGTACGCCCGGTCCAAGGTGCTCATGGACGCCTACGCCGCCGGCGTCCAGCCCATGGGCCTCGTTGGCGTCGAGCCCTTCACCTGGAGGGAGCCCGAGAAGGCGTACGACGCCGCCGTACACAGCCGGAGGCTCGGCTATAAGGGCGCCCAGTCCATCCACCCGGCGCCCATACCGTACCTCAACCAGGGCTTCTCGGTGCCCGCCGAGGAGGCGGAGCAGATGAGGAAGGCCCTGACGGCCTTCGAGGAGGGGCTCAGGAAGGGCACGGCTTCGGTGAACGTGGACGGCAGGATGATCGACATCGCCTCGGCGGAGAGGTGCAGGCGGATACTGGAGCGCGACGTCGCCATAGCCGAGATGAACCGGAGAAAAGAGGAGGCCATGAGGGACCCCGACTCTGTTGAGGAGAGGCTCAGAGCCGCCATAGAAAAAAGCGTTGGATAAGAAAGATTGGACGAGTCACCCGGAGGCCGGGCTCCAGGGAGGGATGACCCACGGCCTCTTCTCTCCCCCTAGATAGTTCTTCAAAGGCTGTTTGTACGGGAACAGCGCCGCGGGGCCCCCCGTGTGGAGGAAGACCACCACGTCCGTGGGCTTGAAGAACCGTTTCCTGCAGAGATCGATGAGGCAAGCCATGGCGGACCCCGTGTACACCGGGTCCAGCATGAGCCCCTCCGTCTCCGCCGGCAGCTTCACGGCCTCCATCTTCCCGTCGGTCACGTACCCGTAGCCCTCGCCCGCGTAGTCGTTGTACACGGCGACGTCACCGGGCTCGAGGTCTACGCTCAGCCCCAGCAGCTCGGCGCCCTCCCTGACGAGGCCGGACACCTTCTCTATCTGGCCCTCCTCCGTCTTTCCTCCGGTGGTGACGCCCAGCACCTTTATGCCGGTGCTGAACATCTTGGCGCCCAGCACGAGGCCGGCCTGGGTGCCGCCGCTGCCCGAGGCGTGGACGAGGTAGTCGATGTCGATGCCCATGTCCACCGCCTGGTTCGTCAGCTCCAGGATGGTGTTGACGTACCCCATGACGCCGGGCGGCGTGGACCCAGTGGCGAGCAACCGGTAAGGCCTGTGCCCGGCCGCCCTGAGCTCCTCCATGGTCTCCTCGATGACCTTCTCACTGGTCTCGGGGCGAGCCACCTTAATCTCGGCGCCCATGAGGCGGTGAAGCAGGTGGTTACCGTCGATGTCCAAGGGATCGTACCCAT
>CAYFYM010000319.1:0-10604 GCA_964347405.1 uncultured Candidatus Bathyarchaeia archaeon
AAACGGCAGAATATCGGCCGAGGCTCTGTCGGAGATCGCTGGGGAGCTATCGCTGGGGCACAGGGTGGGGACGATCATAGCGGAGTTGAAGGGAGGGGGAGTAATCAGCCCACGCCTCAGGGACCCCTCGGCCCTCGGCTACGAGGTGAACCCGTTTCTGCTGAAGTGTAGGCTATAAGGCTAATTGGGGCTCTGGAACTCGCCGTGCCCCGGCTTCCCGACCACCTGCCCGTCCTCGTAGACTATCTCTCCTCGGACCATGGTCAACACCGGCGCCCCCGTCCCCTCCATGCCCTCGTATGGCGTTATCTTCTGGATTGTGTGCAGGTCCTCGCCCCTGATGTGGAAGGGCTCGGCCATGTCGGCCACCACGATGTCGGCGTCGCCGCCGAGCACTATGTCGCCCTTCCGCGGATACAGGCCGTTCATCAAGGCGGGGTTAGTGCTGAAGACCTCCACGAGCCGCTCCAGGCTGATCATGTCCCTGTTCACGGCGTCCAGCATGAGCGGCCGTGATGTCTCTATGACGCCGCCGCCGCTGGGGGCGTCGAATATGTTGTCCCAGCCCCGCTCCTTCTCCTCCCTGGTGTATGGGGCGTGGTCGCTGGCCAGGACGTCGATGGTGCCGTCGTTGAGCGCCTCCCAGAGCCTCAGCTGGTCGTCCTTGCCTCTGAGCGGCGGGTCGACCTTGGCGTATGGGCCCCTCTCCTCCATGGCCTCTCTGGTGAAGAGGAGGTAGTTGGTGCTGGTCTCCCCCGTCACCATCTGTCCCATTGCCTGGGCCCACTCTACGACGTCCACGGAGCCGGCGGCCGTCATGTGGCATATGTGCAGGTGGGCGTCCGCCTCCGCCGCCAGCGTCATGCACCTCGTGGTGGCCTCCACCTCGGCTATCGCGGGCCTGAAGTCGCAGTGAGCCAACGGGTCCGTGCGCCCCGACGCCTTGGCCTCCTCCATGTACATTTCCACCAGGTTGCCGTTCTCGGCGTGCACCAGCAGCGGCTTATCCAGCTCCGAGAGTGTGTTCATGTGCCTGAGAAGCGTGTAGTCGCTGGCGGCCAGCTCCTTGAACCGGGCGATGAGGAAGCTCTTGAAGGCCGTGGCGCCGGCCCCGCTGACGGCGACGATGTCCTCGGTGGGCACCTCGCCGGCGCCGCCGATGAACGCGTAGTCGACGAGGCTCTTGGCGTCCGCTATCTTCTTCTTCTCGTTGAACGCCTCGACCGTCACCGTCGCTGGCACCGTGTTGGGCATGTCCACCACCGTGGTCACTCCCCCCGCCGCCGCCGCCCTGGTGCCGGACTCGAAGTTTTCTCTCTCCAGGAACCCCGGGTCACGAAGGTGGACGTGCATGTCCACCATGCCGGGCAACACCACCTTCCCCGAGGCGTCTATGACCCTGTCGGCGCTGGGCTCGCCCGACTTGACGACGCCCACTACCCTGCCGCCGTCCACGACCACAGAGCCTTCCGTGATCCCGGAGGGCAGGACGAGCAGGCCGTTCTCGATAACTATGTCAACAGTCAACTCGCTGAATACAGCGATGGACGGGATTAAACATTTTCCAAGAAAAATTTAGAGGGGTACGACGACCTCGGGCCTCTGTATCCTTGAACGGATCTGTGTGGTGCCGTCCACGCATGCCAGCCTGCCTTCATGCTTCTTCAGCAGGCTGAACCTGGCCTCGTCCATCGGGTTGACGCCGAAGCCCTCGGTGACGATCAGGGTGAACCCGAATTCCTCGCCGCCTGTGACGCCGACCCCGAGCTCGTAGCCCAGGAACTCCGTCAGGTCCTTCTGGTCGACCCCTCCGACGATCACCGCGCTGACGCCGTTCTTGGCGGCTGCGCGCAGCGCGTCCACCGTGACGACCGAGCCTCCCACGACGACCTTGCCCCTGTGTTGTGCCTTGATCTCCTCCGACGTCAGAGGCAGGTCGGCCGAGTCTACGGCGAACGCAAGCTCGCCTGTCTCCTCGCCTCCGAGCCCAAACGCGCCTTGGATCACGGCTGCCCTGGACTCGACGACCGCGCCCTCTCCCTCGATGACGTCCGTGACCTCGCCGGGCAGGTGGGCGCTCACCTCCATCTGGATGGGGTGGCCCCTGACGATGGCGCGGCCGGTGACTGACGAGAAGTTCTCGATCCTGCCGTCGATGGGGGACCTCGCCACCTTGGTGGACCTCCCGAAGAAGGACCTGTAGATGGCGATGACCTCGTCTTTGCTCACGTCGTCGCCTGTGGTCTTCAGCATGTAGTTCTTCACCATGTCCGGGCTTATGCCGAGAGACGCGTAGATCCTCAGCTCACGGATGTCGGGGTTCTCGACAACGCCTCGGGCGACGACCGTCTCGGGCTCCACCTCGTCTCCGGGCTTCACCAGCACCTCGCCCACCGTGGGGAGCCTACGCTCCTTACGCACCATGGTGTCCTCAAACAACTGTAGGCTCTGCATGGGGAACACCTCTACGTGGACGCCTCCGGGTTCTTCCTGAACCTGTCAAGCGGCCTCCCCCTCGCGTCCAGGATCAAGCCCACTTCGCCTCCCTGTACCTGTCTCTTCACCGGTTTGCCTCTCCCCTCTCCGAGGTCTAGGCGCCGATGGGGGGTGAAAGTCGCCTCGGCCTCCTCGTCTGCGCCGAGGGGTATGACTCGTATGTCGCCTACTTTGACGGACTCGACCATCTCTGAGCCCCCTGCCGTCAGCTGCAGCGTAACCGCCTCCTCGCCTTCTCTCGCGTTGCCTTTGGGCGCCGCGCATGTGGCTAGGCTCGTGAGGCTCTCCTCGACGAGTATCTGCAGCGCCGCGTCGTGGTTGACGCCCAGGAGGCTGCCCAGGTGGGGCATTATGCTGGACCGGTCCACCATGATCTCGGTCACCCCCACAGGCTCCAGGGAGTCAATGAGTATCATCGCTGACTCCTGAGCTGTCTGGTCCCTGAAGACCCTCCCTTTGCCGACGACCACTTGGAGCTTTGACATGTCGATGATGGTCGTCTCCAGCGCCTGGTCGAACATGTCGCTCAGGGTGCGCCCTACCAGGCTGCCCTTGAGCCTAGACGCTACGCCTCTGTGTTTCTCCATGCCGAGCCTAACGGCCTCGCGCACCACCGCCGACTGTACGGTCTTCTGCTCCGGTGACAGCGTCGCATACTCGTGGAGCATCATGTTTCCCACCGTGTTCCTGATTTGCCGTTCATCCATCTCCGGGTTCAGCCACCTCGTGACGTTCCCGAGGCCCGTCTCCTTTACGACGTTCATGACGCCGTAGGTGATGCCTATGTCGGCGTTCAGCGACCTGTTGAATATGCCGTTGAAGACCGAGTAGACGTCGGTGGTCTCCCCGCCGACGTCCACGCCAATTAGGTTAACATTCCGTGCCTCGGCGTATGCATAGAGAAGCTTGCCTATGGCTGCCTGGGTCGGCAGCAAAGGCTCCTCGGTCCACCGGATCAGCTCATCGTATCCAGGCGAGTGGACGATGACGTGCTCCATGTAGGCGTCGTAGATGCCCTCCCTGGCGGGCCCCAGGTTTTCTTCGCTGATGACTGGCCGCACGTTCTCCACCATCCTTGTGGCGTAGTGCTCCTCGCCTAGGACGCTCTTCACCTGGTCCCGTATCTCGACGTTGCCGGCGTATATGAAGGGAAGCTGGTACTCCTCGCCGAACCTGGGCTTGACGTCGGCCGTGTTGACTAGTTCGGCCATCTCAAGCACCTGTGACACTGCCCCGCCGTCGGTGCCGCCCGCCATCAACATGATGTCTGGCTTGAGGGCCCTTAGCCTAGATATCTTCACGAAGTGGGGCTTCCCGTCGTCTTTGGAGAACTGGTCCATGAGAAGCGCCCCCGCACCGAGGGCGGCCCTCTGGGCGCTCTCTCCGCTGATTATGCCAGTGACGCCGCCCACGACCATGTGGAGGCCGCCGCCTGTGCTGCTTGAGGCCATGAATCGGTGAGCAGAGGAAGGCTTGTCGCCGTCCAGTGTTTTTTTCCCTGTGCTGCCCTCAAGCTCGGATAGAGCGGTCCTCACCCCCACGGCGACGTCGAGGACAGGGGCCTCCATCGTGGTCGGGGTCTCCGAGACTCCAGCTAGCCTGTAGCCGCCCGGCTCCCTCTCTACGAGGATGGCTTTAGTGGTCCTGCTGTCGATGTCGACTATAAGGTATGACTCTTCTTCTGAGCCCATGTTTTATCTCTCCGAGGTTACCTTGAGTTGACCCTCAAGTAACCCTGGGAAAAACTCAGAGACAAGGCTTATAACTAGATCGTTTTAATTGTTAAACCATGTTTTTATATTAAAATGATTATTTTAATGACAGGTGTGTTGGATGAGTGAGCCAAAGAAGATTGTTCAACCCATCGAAAGGGAAGCCTTCAAGCTGCTTGAAGACGAGACGCGGCGGCAGATCGTCTTCATGCTAAGGGACGAGGCCCTCACGGTGAAGGAGATAGCCGGGAGGCTGGGGCTCACGCCCCAGAACATCTACCATCCCATGAACAGGCTGCAGGACGCCGGTATAGTGGGGCTCAGCTACGAGAGGAGAGACGGGCACATCATAGAGAGCTACTACTCCACGTCCGCGGACAACTTCGTGTACAGCGAAGACAGGATACCGGAGAGCGCCGTCCAGAGCTACATGGACGTGCTCAACGGGCTCAACGAGCTGGGGCACGGGCTTGATGTCGGCCTAGACGCGGCGAGCCGGCTAGAGGAGCTGTACTCGGATTACCTCAGAGGCGCCGTGAGCGACGTGCCCCGTGACGACGTCTGCAACGTGTGCAGCTTCTCGGGGTTCTTCATGAAGTTCGGCCCCATGAACAACGTGCTGCTCAACAGGGTGCTTCACATGGCCGCCCTCATCGAGATGACCGATGAAGAGTTCGGCGACCACATCGAAAAACTCGGTGAAGTGAGGGGATACCTGAAATCTATAAGGAAGGGGTAGGCTACCACGACACCCGGTAGGGCATCTCGTTGAGGCGCTCGGCGCCGTTCCTCGTGACCAGCACGATGTCCTCTATGTGGCCCCTGTAGCCGTTCTCGGCGTCCCTGCGCCCCGGCTCGTAGGTAAGGGTCATGCCCGCCTTCAGGGGCTGGCTGTCCGTCTCTATGGGCCCGAAGCTGGGGGCGTAGGGCATGGTGTAGTCGTGGACGTCCAGCCCCACCTGGTGGCCCGTACGGGGCGTCGGCTGGAAGCCCAGCTCCCTGTTTATCTCGTTCGCCTTTTCCAGTACCTGGTTCCCTGTGGCGCCTTCCCTGATGTTCTTGATTCCCTCTATCTGGGCCTGCATGGCGCGGTCCATGTAGTCCTCTGTCTTCTTCTCCCATGTCACGTGCCAGTTGCGGCCCATGTCGCTGCAGTAACCCGACTTCAGCTTTACCCCCACGTCCACGCTGAGGGCGTCGCCGTGTTTCAGGTAGATCGTCTTGTTCTGTTTTATGAAGCCGATGCTGCTCTCGAAGCTGTACCCGTAGGCGCCAAGCGCTATGAGGTTGGAGTCCAGCTCACGTTTGAGGTCCTCGACGCCTCGGCCGGGTCTTGTCTCCTCGATCATGATCTGAACGCCCGCCTCGGTGATCTCTATGGCACGCCTCATCTCGGCCACCTCGTACATGTCCTTTATACTCCTAAGTCTGAAGACGTGGCCGCTGATGTCCCGTTCAGGCGTAATGGGTACGCCCAGCTCCTCGGTCATCCTGTACGCCATCTGGGCGCCCAGGGTGCTGAGGTCGAAGCATATCTTATCGGGGCTGTAGGGCTTCAGCGCCTCCCTGGTGCCGGCGATGTGGTGGCCCTTCTCCTGTTTGATGGCTATGACCTTGCTGAACTCTCCCGACTCCTCCGCCCTCGGCGCCCCCCAGTGAGGCGTGACGAGGGTGGTGTCTCCCCCCGTGTCCATGACGTAGGTCTGGTGCTCGTCGCCCAGCGCCATGGGCAGCACGTAAACGGTGTTGCTCGGGTTCTGCCCCACAACCTCGTTGAAGAACGCCACGGCCTCGAAGCCCCGCCTCTCGGCCTCCCCCAGGATGGACTCGCGTCTCCGTTCAAGGGACTCTTTCTGATCCAAGAACTCACCGGATAGAAAACGGTGAACACAGTTAAGATACTTGCCGCGGCACGCGTGATCGCGACTGTCACCATTTATCCCTGTTTTTCAACCCGATCGCTAGATAGGCAACGCCTAGACCGCTTATTCCTATCAGCCCCGGGTTTTCTGTGGCGGCGCTCAATACGATTCCCATTGATAGAAAAGTGATTCCCATGATGAAGAACGCCTTGTAGTTGGGTTCGCCCTGATTCAGGTTCCAACGTTTCCTCCAGAGCGTTATACCTATTCCTAGACAAAGCGCTAATCCCCCTAGAACCAGGATAATGATCGCGTACTCCATGGGCTTGAGGTTTGATGTTTTCCATTTAACGGTTATTCAGAATGGGTTTTGGAAAACCAGTATCCCGTATTATGCCCTAAAAAACGGGTGTGATCGTCTATGATTTGTACTAAATTTCCTAGATTGTTTATTAGAACTGATTAATAGGCGCCCAGGTTATCTTGCGATGGTTTAAAATGGTGAAACTCGGTAAATGCCCGGGATGTAAGGCGGAGCTCGATGAGTCAGACGTGGATGACATCCAGTTCAAGGGAACAGTCCACCGCCACTACGTGTATAGATGCAAGAAGTGTGACACGATAATCGGCTTCTCAAGCTACGCGGCCCGCGGACCATAATCCTTCCTTTCTGTTTGCGTCACATTACTTGATTTTTTCATATAATGAGCTGAGGTTTGATTCTCTCATTAGACATCAAACGACGCTCGGGTCAACCTCTTATACCCTGGCGGCGTCATTGAAGCCATGCTCGGCGACCTCCAGGGAGACGGACTGATAATTCATCACTGGGACGCGGACGGGCTGTGCTCGGCCGCCTTGCTCCTAGGCTACCTCAAGCCCCGGAGCCCCGCCAACATGTCCCCCACCATCGGCGCCTTCTACCTGTCGGACGAGGAGATAGGGTACGCCGGGGGGTTCGACTACGTCATAGTCGTTGACATGGCTCTCCCCGAGGCCGACGTGCGGAGGCTGAGCGAGAAAACCAAATTGGTGATCTTCGACCACCACCAACAGGACCCCATCCACGGCGTCGAGCACTATAACCCGGTAGCCCATGGAGCAGAAGCAGAGGACTATCCTTCATGTACTTGGGTGATCAGGGAGAAGCTGGGGCTCCCCATCGGCATGCACGTCGCGCTGGGGCTCATCGGCGACCGTGAGCACAGGATCATGGAGAACCCGCGGTTCAGGACGCTGACTGAGGGGTACCTCGCCGACGAAGGCATCACCTTCGACGAGGCGCTGACGCTCGTGGCGCTCATAGACAGCAGCTACAAGGTGGGAGACAATAAGGGGGTGGAGGAGGCGCCCAGGCTCCTGATGGGTTACACGAAGCCGGACGACATCAGGAACAACGGTAGATGGCACAGGAACCTGAGGCTCTTCCAGGAAGAGCTCACGGAGATACTCGCGGAGCCGCCGGAGGACAGGGACGGCGTGCTAATGAAACGCCTGGACACGGGTTACGCCGTCATCTCGGCGGTAACGCGCAGGATCGCGTGGGGCGCCGGCAGGGACACCATAGTCGTGAACACCGGCTTCTTCCCGGGCCACGACCAGCTGTACAGCAGGAGCAGCCGCCGGGACATGCAGCCCATGATCGAGAGGGCGAGGGAGCTGGGGTTCAACGCCGGAGGCAAGAGCGACGTGCTGGGCGCCATAATACCTAAAGAAGAGACAGGGGCCTTCGTTGAGGAACTGCTTGGTTTCTTTAAAGAAAAATAGGGGTGGGCCTAGGTTCTCCTGAGCACGCGGCCGGGGGTCGCCCCGGTGTGTCTGCCTTTCTCAACCACGGCTTCGCCGTTGACGAACACGTACTCAACGCCTTTGGGCTGCTTGTTGGGCTCGACGGGCGTGCTCACCACCTTCAGCTTGTCGAGGCTGAACACCGTTATGTCTGCGTAGCTGCCCGGCGTTATGGCGCCGCGTCCCTCGAGGTTGTGGTGCTCGGCGGCGGCGGTGCTCATCTTGTATACGCACTCCTCTAGGGTGAATATCCCTAGCTCCTTGACCATCTTGTCGATGAAGGCGGGGAACGCGCTGTACGCGTTCCTGCCGGGCCTCCTGTAAGGCGGCTTGTCCATCCTGTACTCGTAGTCGTAGACGGATTGGTCGAGGCTGAGGCTTCCGCACCTGTGCCGGAACATGAGCGCCCTGTACGGCTTCCACGGGTAGTTGCCGGTGTCGGCGGTGCCGGCGGCGTAGCCCGTGGCGTTCGGGTCCTCGCAGATGAGGTCGAACCAGGTTTCAAGCTGCGGCTTGTCCCGGTCAGAGGCGACCTGGGCGATGTTCTTGCCGGCCAGCTTCATGTCCTTGTGTTTGCTGATCCAGATGTTCTCGGCCCACTGGGGGTTGGCGTTGGGGCTGTACGCAAGCCTGATGAACCACTTCCCGTTCTTCAGGGCGTCCACGATCTCCTCGCGGTAGTCGGGCACCTTGAGGAGCTCGGCGAACCTCTCGCGGCTGCCGGCCTCCTTGAGCCACGGCGTGAGTATGCTGCAGAGGTAGGGCATCACGTCGAAGCCGCCTCTCATGAACCAGGGCATGCTGTCGAAGCTGATGTCCAGGCCCTCCTCGAGGGCATCGTCGAAGTACCTGAGGGTGGCCCTTATGTTGTGCTCCTCCATGTAGTCGTGGCCCTCGGGCACCAGCCTCCAGCCGGGGGTGAGATGGGCGATGTTGGTCTTGACGCCTGTGACGCGGCACGTGTCTATGCTCTCCAGCAGCCCGTCTACCTTGTTGCTGCGGGTGTCCCCGAACTTGACGTCGCGTCTGCGGCCCGTCCGCCTCCAGTGGGGGCAGTAGACGCCGCCGTACTCCTTCATGATGGCCACGCACTCGTTTATCTCGTCCATGCTCGCCCAGACGCCTGGGTCGTAGTCTAGGCCGGCGCTGATGCCGATGGCTCCCTCCCCCATGCTCTGGTGGATGAGCGTCTTGATCTCCTCAAGCTCCTCCTCTGTGCTGTGGCGCTTGTAATCGTTGCCCATGACGTTGACCCTGCAGGTGCCCTGGCCCACGAGGGGCGCGGCGTTCATGCTGACGCCGACTTCCTCGACCTTGTCCATCCACTCGCCCAGGGTGATCCAGTTCACCTCCCAGCCGTAGTGCCTCTTCATCAGCTCGTTCACGTCCTCGCGGGGGAAGACCTGGTTCTTGGGGTAGTACTTGTGCGGCTCCAGCTCGTCGATGTGCTCCCCGGCTATGCCTGGCAGCCCCATCATCTCGCCGAAGGGCCCCTGGCTTCCGCCGCACTGGCCGCCAACGAACGTGGTGACCCCCTGCAGCACGTAGCTCTCTGCCTTGGGGAAGAAGAGGAGGGTGGAGTCGCCGTGGCTGTGGGCGTCTATCCAGCCCGGCGACGCGTAGAGGCCCTTGGCGTCCACCACCTTCTTCGCGTCCCCCTTCACCGCCCCCAGGGCTGCAACCCTGTCGTCTTTGACGCATATGGTGCCCTTGTACGGGGCCTTGCCTGAGCCGTCGACGATGTGGGCGTCCTTTATGATTACGTCGTACTCGTCCGACACTGTCCATCTCTCCTTGAATGAGGTGGATAATAGTACGCAATGACTATTAAAACTCAGAGCCTATGAAAAAAGTGGGTTAGGTCACGGTGACCAGGGTCGTGTCGAACCCGCCTGTCTCCAGGTTACGGACGATTATTAGGTGTGCTCCCTCACCCGTGTCGGGTATCTCTATCTCCAGCGCGAAGGGAGTCGCCTCTCCCCCCAGGAGGACAACGTACTCCCCCGGCTCCGCGCTCTCCGGGTAGCAGGTGAGGTCGCCGGGGCCCGAGTTCAGGCCCCACGAGAAGTCGAGCTCGCCCTTCTCGCCGTCCCATTTACCCTGCTGCTCCCAGTAGACCTTCACATGCGGCGTTATCCGGAAGCTCGGGTCGCCTTTCTCGCCTTTGGGCCCCTGCTCCCCTTGAGGCCCCGCGGGCCCCTGTGGGCCGGTGTCTCCTTGTGGTCCCTGCTCTCCCTGAGGGCCCTGCGGCCCCGGCGGCCCCTGGGGGCCTTCTGGTCCAGGTGGCCCCTGCTCTCCCTGCGGCCCCGGTGGGCCCGGCTCCCCCATCGACGGGAGGAACGCGTAGGTGACTCCTCCTCCGAAGACTAATCCTATGACTAGCCCCGCTAGTATGCTCCGTGTGTCCATGTTTCTTTATCTTATTCTGGCTTTAAAAACAGGTTCCCCAACCGAAGGGCTACTCTTGAAGTGACTCGATGAGCTTCGCCCGCTTCTCCTCGTACTGGCACAGGAGGGCGTCGAAATCGTTCCTCACCCTCTTGAGCTCCTCCAGCCAGTTTAAGAACTCTAGCATGGGCTCGTCGAGAGTGGGGTCATCCCTGTCAACCTTCAGAGCCATCTCAAAGGAGTGGTTTCCCATTTTTCTAATTCAATGAATCTGTGTATTGGTGACAGACACACAGCGACCAAAGAGAGTAAATTAATGGACGGCTATTTTTCCTTCTTCGATAAGATCCTCGATAAT
>CAYFYM010000320.1:0-10060 GCA_964347405.1 uncultured Candidatus Bathyarchaeia archaeon
CTCGCCCGCGAGCGGCGCAGCCCCGTACTTCCGTACGCAGGCCCTCGGGTTCACGCCGCAGAGAGGCGCCATGTCCGTCGCGGTGAAGGCGACGACCCCGTGGTTCCTTACCGACCTCACGGCTGTGTCCATGAAAGGGGCGGGCGACCCGTAGGGGTCCACGTCCACGTAGTCGAACCTCCCCCCCGGGTAGCAATGGAGAGACAGGAGGAGGTTCGCGTCCAGGAGCCGGAAGACAGCCCTGTCGGAGACGCCGTTCCTCTCGGCGTTGAGCTCCCCGAGGCGGACCGCGGTGGGGCTCAGGTCTCCCATGACGACCCTGTCGACGCCGTCGACCTCCAGGGCGAGCCTTATACCCCTGACGCCGCTGCCCGCCATGGGCTCGCACGCGGTCAACCCTCGCCCGAGGCGCCTCTGGTGGGCGCGCAGCACCAGCACCGCGGTGTCCCTGTTCGTCTTCATCGCAGGGTTGTAGAAGACGGGGGCCATGCTTCTCAGGCGCTGCTCGGGCGCCCCCGTGGACTCGTCCAGCCTTGGCACGAGTATCCTCGCCCGTCCCTCAGTCACCTCCTCAACGGGGAACCCGACCGTCATGTCGATCCTTTGAGGAGGGTGGACATTAATTACTTTACCTCGACGCCGAGGCGGCTGCAGAGGGCCTTGATCTCGCCCCAAGTCGACTCCGGCACCGGTATGCCCTCCCTGAGGCGCCTCTCCTTGGACTCCTTCTCGGGCTCGCCGGGCACCATCACCCGTTCACCGGCGACGGCTGGGAGGGCCTTGACCTTGCCCAGCAGCTCCGCGGCGCCTCTCTTGAACTCGTCGAGCCCCACGAAGGCCTCCGGGTTCACCGCCAGCATGAAAACGCCGTTAGGCGACGGCGGCGTGGCTATCCCCGAGAGCCCAGTCCGTGAGCCCGTGAGCACGGCCCCCAGCATCTCGCATGCCATCTGGAGGCCCTGGCCCTTGTATTCCCCGAAGGGGAGCATCCAGCCGCCTTCAGCCATGGCGTTGGGGTCGTCCGTCACCCTGCCGTACCTGTCCCTGGTCCAGTGCCGCGGTATCCTGCTTCCCTTGGCTCTGGCGACGGTCACCTTGCCGGCGGCGACTACGCTGGTCGCGTAGTCGACGAGGAAAGGGGTCTCGGACCCGGTGGGCACGGAGACGCTGAACGGGTTGGTCCCGAACGCCCGGCCCAGCCCGTTGTACGCCGACACGATCATGTTCCCCACGTTCACGTAGAAAGTGGCTACTATGTCGCGCCCGGCGGCCCAGTCCGTGTAGTACCCTATGCGGCCTATGTGGTTGCAGTTGTACGCGCCGACGCCGGCGACCATATGCTCCTTTGCCTTCAGCACGGCCGTCTCCGCTACCTTCATCGCCGTCACCTGGCCGAACGTCCACCTGCCGTCGATGAGCGCAGTGGACGGGGACTCCTTGACGACTACGGGCTCCTCGTCGACCTTGATGTGGCCCTCGGCTACGCGTTCGCTGTACCTGACGTAGTAGTGGACGCCGTGGCTGTCATGGCCCGTGAGGCTCGCCTCGACTAGGGTCCCGACGAGTAGACGGGCCCGCTCCTCGGAGGCGCCCTGAGCCTTGAAGATCTCGACGCCCAGCTCCCTGAGCATGTCTACGGGTAATACGACCATGGACAATAGATGAAGCGGGTGGGGTAAAAAAGGGTTGGGGGCTAACCTATCAGCTTGCCTAACCCGTCCAGGAAGGCCCTGATGTCCTCCTCCTCGATGCCGTAGTGGGTGACCAGCCTCGTGTTTGCGCCTCCGCCCCTGACCTTCCAGCCCAGTTCAGAGCACGATCCAACCCACCTGTCCCTATCCCAGCCAATTGAAGTGATATCAATGTAGACCATGTTGGTCTGAACGTCGTTGTTGATTTTCACGCCTAGCTCCGATAACCCCTCCGCGAGGAGCTTCGCGTTCCTGTGGTCTTCGGCGAGCCTGTCCACCATCTCGGTCAGCGCCAATATGCCTGGCGCCGCTATGACCCCGGCCTGCCTCATGCCGCCGCCGAGCATCTTCCTGTACTTTCGGGCCTTGTCCACCAGCTTATGGGGGCCCACCACTATAGACCCGACGGGGGCTGAGAGGCCCTTGCTCAGGCATATCTGGACGGTGTCGGCGTACTGTGCCAGCTCCTTCACGTCGACGCCCAGCGCCACCGAGGCGTTGAACACGCGGGCGCCGTCCAGGTGCAGGCCTAGGCCGTGCTCCTTGGCTACGTCCCAGCTACTCTTCATCTGCTCGAGGGTGAGCGCTATGCCGCCCGCCGAGTTGTGGGTGTTCTCGACGCAGACTAGGCTCGTCCGGGGGTAGTGGATGTTGTCCGCCCTGATGGCTGCCCTGACTTCGTCTGGCCGCATCCAGCCCTTGTCGCCTTTTATGGTGCGGGCCATCAGTTGGCCCATGACGGCGAGGCCGCCCACCTCGTTCATGTACAGGTGGCTCCTCTCCTCGAGTATGATCTCGTCGCCCCTCTGGGTTTGAGCTAGCACCGCTACCGCGTTGCCCTGGGTGCCGCTCGTGACGAAGAGCCCCGCCTCCTTGCCGAATATCTCGGCTCCGACGGACTCGAGCTCGTTGACCGTGGGGTCGTCCCCGTAGACGTCGTCCCCCAGCTTCGCATTGTAGGACGCCTCCCTCATCTCGGGCGTCGGCCACGTTACCGTGTCGCTCCTGAAGTCTAGGTTCTTCTCGACCAAATTTATCGCTTAAAGGGGCGTCATGGTTGCTTAATACGTTTCGCGCGGCTACGGGGCGGAAGCGGCGCCCAGTCTTCCACGGCGTCCTGTGTGGAGGTCAACTCCACCGGGTGGCGCTACGGAGAGCCATCGCGACGTGACTGTTACCGTCCTCGAGCACGGGTGAACCGTGCCCCGATAGCAGGTACTCGACGTCGAGCGCGTCCAGCTTCCATAGAGAATCTACGATCGCCTCGTGGCTGCCGCTCTCGCCGTCGGTCCTCCCGTAGTAGCCGTCAGGGAAAACGGTGTCGCCGCTGAAAAGTATCCTGTGCTCCCTGTTGTAGAGGCTCATGCTCCCCCTCGTGTGGCCCGGCGTCCAGTGGACCGTTAACGGCCACAGCTTAGTCTCGACGACGTCGCCCTCCCTGACCTTGACCAGGTTGTCGCCGAGGCGAGACGCGATGTACCGGGTGTCCTCCTCGTGGACGATTACCTCGGGGTCCGCCCTCTGAAGTATCAGAAACGCGCCCATGGCGTGGTCATGGTGGGCGTGGGTCAGCACCACCTTATCGACGTTCATGGGCTCGACCCCCAGCTCTCCGAGCTGGGGCCACACCGGGTTCACGGCGTTACCGACGCCGGCGTCGATCACCGTGGCTTTCCCCCCGCCGACGACGTATATGTTGCTGCAGAGGCCCTCGCCGACGATGAGTGCCACCCCCGTCAAGGCTTCCGCGTAGTCTCCTAGTCGAAAAATCTTCGGCAAACGGGATCGTGAAAGGGAGTGTGCGACGGGTTATATTTGTTGCTAGTGGATCTTCCTGAGCCTCACCCTGACCAGGAGGTAGCTGCCCTCGTAGTCCGACTCCACGTCGTCCACCAGGCAGTTCGACGGGACGTCGTAGACCCTGACGAAGCCGCTGTCACGGGAGCTGAGGAGCCTGAGCCGTCCCTCGTCCTCCTCTATGTAGATGCTCCCCTCCAGGCCCTGCGGTATCTCCGTGGTTATCATGTACTCGATGGTCTCGTAGAAGCTTCTCAGCGGCGTGCCCTCGTGCATCGTGTATATCTCCTCGTCCCACCCCGCGTAGCCGCCGCGCCTCAACGCGAGGTAGACCGGCAGCAGCGTCGAGGCCATGAAGAACACCAAGAAGACTATGCCCACGATGGAGGCGGCGGTGCCGCCAGCGCCGAACATAAGGAACGGGAGGAAGATGACGGTAGAGTTCGGGGGCGTCACCGTGTAGGCAACCACCATGAGCCCCAGCATTATCAAACCGAAGCCGGCCACCAGGAGACTGGACCTGAGGCTCGTGCCGCGCCTCGCCCTTCTGGAGCCCGAGCACTTCACGCATGCGTCGTCGTCGTCGTCGTAGCACCTCTCGCACACGAACCGTCTGCACTTGCCGCAGAGGATGTCCGCGCCCTCGCCGCCGCACACGGCGCATCTCCAAGTCATAAGCCTGTCTACCATCCGATCAAGTCAGAACTTATCTGTTTCGAAACCATGTACAGCATTATCACCGCTATCACGGCGAGGGCGGCTATTATCCATTTCCTGCCTCCCCCCACTATTATGGGTATGGGTCCTATGAGGATTACGCCCACCGCCCCGGAGTCCGCCTCCCCAGGCCCCGCCCTGAGGCTTAGGTACACTAGGTAGACTCCCACGGCGACGAGGGCTAGGCCGGCGAAGAGTAAGCCGCTGGACGCTTCCATCTTAAGCACTCCCCTACTCCCTGGACTTCTTTTTTAAACCTTCCTACACGTTCCACAGGGCCGCCTTGCCCATGTACTCGTGGATGTCCCACTCCTTGACGCGGGTCTTCTCCACGTCCACTACGTATATGCTGTGGATGCGGGCGTTCCTTATCTCCTCCAGAGTCACCGGGGGGCTCGTGTAGTACATGTCGCAGAGCGTCTTGATGTGAGCCACCTCTTCCTCGGTCCTGAACCGGGGGGGCTTGGTGAGGCTCCCGGGTATCTGCATCACGTAGTGAGGCGGGCTCGCCAGTACGAACTTGTTGGCGAAGCTGCTGTACCGGGTTATCTTGCTGGAGACCCGCGCCCGGAGGTAGTTCAGGGGGTCCAGGGCGTGGTCGGGGGGCACGAACCCGGTCTCCACCTCCACTATGAGGCTGCCGTACCCCTTCCTGGCGTAGACGTCCGTGCTTATGTCGTTGAGGTTGTACTCTATCTCTACGTCGAAGCCGTCCTTGACGAGGTGCATGGCGGCTACGAGCTCCAGGGCGCTGTGGTTGATCTTGACCACGTTCCTCTTGTTCATCTCGACGAGGTCGTCCCGTAGACGCTGCATCTTCAATTGTTCCTCGTCGCCGAGCCCGTCCCTCATCGTTGCTATTATGGTGTCGACGTCGCGGACGAACTCGTTCCCCATCCCGGTTTCTCCTCAGCGCATAGGCGGTCGCTGCCTAAACAACAGCCCACCACACTAATCTACTTTACGACAATCCTAAATTAATTGAATAATCTTTCGCTTTTTGTTTAATTCTCCGCGAAGACTTAAAATCGTTCTTACGGTGAACAGTTAACGCCATGACAACCAAGAACGTTTGGCAGGTTTTCAGCGAGGAGACACCGGGCGTCGCCGAGGCGTGGATGAAGATGAGTGAGGAGATCAACGTCAAGGGCGCCCTGGACCAGAGGACGACTCTCCTAATCAGGATAGGCATATACAGCGTGACTCGCGACCCGTTGGCGCTCCACCACTTCGTCAGGGAGGCGTTCAAGGCGGGTATAACCAAGAAGGAGATACAGGCCGCCGCGCTTCAGGCGTGGGCCGCCGGCGTCACTTTCTCCGAGCTGGCGGTTCCGCTGATCAGGGAAGTCGAGGATAGCCTCTGAGCCTCCTCATACCCATTTTTTCTAGGAACCCGAAGCCTTCCACCTTGTAGAGGTGGCTCACGCACCTGCAGTCGCTGCAGCCGAACCCCTTGACCGGCTGGCCGTGCTCCGCGACCTTCCCCGCTATGGCGCACTCCAGCCTCTCGTCGGTCTCCACGACGTATACCGCATGGATTGTGGCGGCGTGCTCCCGTAGGAGGTAGTCTATGTGCCAGTGGGTGACGTCGTGGTTTCCCGTGCTTGTATTCATGTGTCTCTCTACGCGGGGCTCTAGGCTGTTTAGGGCCGAGCCCACATACACGTATTCTCCGTGGGGGAACGTGATGGTGCCGAGGGCGCCCACCATAACGACTATTTCCTCTCGGACGTTTACGCAGAGGCAGTAGGCGCCCTTGGTTACCATGACGTATTGGTCGTCTGGGTGTTTTTAGGCGTTCACATTCTCCGTAAAGGTAACTTGGCTCTAGTTTCTTAATGATCGTTTCAACGCGTGCTAAAAAACCAACTCGGGTGTTCAGGGTGCTTGATTAAGGGCTGCCTTCCTAAGTTTATCGATGGCTTTTTCGGTTTCATCAGACCCCCAGCCACATCGAGGCATCTGTTGAATGGACGACGCCTTCAACGAAATGTGCTCCCATTCTAATCAACCTGGCATTTTCATGACAGAATTTACACACCAGGTACCTACCGAACCCTTGAACGTACGAGATCGCTATTTTGCCGCAGTCCTTGCATCTCCATGCGTAGAACTTGAGGCCCTTGATATTCGAAATGAACACCTTCATGCCCAGCTTTATCTCGATCTTGGAAAGTATGGACAGGTTTCTGAACTCCTCCAATAGCATCCGCCTGTCCTTGGGCGTGAAGTTGGAGGGGGTGGTGATCATGGTTGTTACAACCTCCAACTCCACACCTCCATGTATTATCTCCAACTTCCTCCACGAAACATATATTTACATTATTCATATTATAAATGTGTTCATGTAGGCGTCGTTCCTTTACGGAGGGGCGGATCATGAGATTTTGCGCCGTCACGGGCGTCGCCGCCATGTCAAGCCAGCTATCCTCAGCCATATAAGTCGAGGGCTTAGGTCCCCCCCGAAGACACGCCCAAGGGTAGGGATGTGGCTTAGGCCTTGAGGTGCTCGTCGAACCAGTCCAGCATGACCCTGAGCCGCCTCATGCGTATGCTGGGCCGGGCGGTACTCCTGAAGACGTGGCTGCCCTCCATGAACATGGCCAGCCGGGTCTCTTTGCCCAGGTGCTTCAGCGCCGTGTAGAACTCTATGCTCTGGTCCACCCAGCACCTGTAGTCGTTCCAGCTGTGCAAGAAGAGCACAGGTGTGTTCACGTCCGCCGCGTAGGTGATGGGCGACTTGTCCACGTATACGTCCAGGTTGCTCCAGGGGCTGCCTCCTATCTGCTCCTGCGCGAAATGGAACCCTATGTCGCTGGTGCCGAAGAAAGCCGTCCAGCTGCTTATCCCGTTCTGGCTCACCGCGGCCTTGAATATGTCCGTGTGGGTGATGACCCAGTTAGTCATGAAGCCTCCGTAGCTGAGGCCGGTGACGCCGAGGCGTTCACGGTCGATCCACTTGAACTCGTTCAGCGCGTGCTCCACGCCTTTCTTCAGGTCCTCGTAGTCCCATATGCCCCACTCTCCGCGGATGTCGCAGAACCTCTGGTCGTAGCCGTCGCTGCCCCTGATGTTTATGTAGATGACGGCGTAGCCCTCGGCGGCGTAGAGCTGGTGCTCGAACATAATCGAGTCGCCGAACTTGCTGCGAGGGCCGCCGTGTATGTCCAGTATGGCGGGGTACTTCCTGCCCTTCTTCCAGCCGTGGGGCTTGAGCACCCAGCCCTCGACGTTCGCCTCGTCTTTCTGGGTGAACTCGAACCGCTCCGCCTTCAAGAGCTCCACGTTTGCGAGGAGGTGATCGTTGAACCGCGTGAGACGAGCCTCCTTCTCGTCGTGTATCCAAATCTCCGTCGGCTGGTCGGTCTTGACGCGGGTATACGCGACCTTCCCCTTGCTTACGCTGAACTCCTCCACGCTGAAGTCCCCGGAAACCACCGGGTCGATGTGGCCCTGCTCAGCCTGTGCCCTGTAGACTCCGAACCTGCTGCCGTCCGAGACCGGGAAGTAGATCATGGGGCCCTCCCAGACCGGCGCCGGTATGCCCGTGTGTGGGCTACGCAGGTCGTAGTAGTGGCGGCGGCTGCACCCGCGGTCCAGGCTCTCCGTGAGGTTGGTGACAACGGTTTTGTTCAGTTTTAGGACGTGGACCCCCCAGTGGGTGGGGTACCCGTGGCTGCCGTGGTGCCCCAGCACGGCTAACTGGCTGTCGTCCACCGACCAGCATATGGCCGAGATGGAGTAGCCGCCCAGGATATGCTCGTGTTTCCCGGTGGCTATGTCGTACACGATGAGGTCCGACTCGCTGGGCCTGAGCTCGTTGGACGACTTGGCGTACGCCACCTTGCCGCCCAGGTTCCCCGGCGCGTAGCACTGGACGCTCTCGTCGCCGTGGGTGAGCTGCGTCACTATGCCGCTGTTCACGTCCACGACGTGGAGCTGCTTGGTCCGGTGGTAGGTCCAGCCCTCGGCGTTGTACCAGATGGGTATCCTGTCTATGACCCTGACCTCGGTGTCCTCCTCGCCGACGTCGGACAGGAAGTAGACCTTGGTGCCGTACATGTTCCACTCTGGGCTTGTTACGCCTCCCCTGACCTTGGCTATGAGCCGGGGCTCCCCTCCCCAGACCTGGGTGACCCAGAGCCCCTTGCCCTTCTCGTCTTTCTCCATGCCGCGGCGGCTGGTGAAAAGTATCTGCTGGCCGTTGGGGCTCCACCTGGGGTCAGCAGGGTCTCCGCCGCCGTAGAACCGGATGGGGTACCCGTTGCCGCTGTCGATTACCCATATGGTGGACGTGTAATCTTCGTCAATCGGCCTCGTGACAACGAAAGCCAGTTTGGAGGAGTCCGGGCTCAGCTCTGGGCTGCTGATCATGTTGAACTTCGTCAGGTCGTCAAGCTCCAGTCTACGCGCCAATGCACTCGCCTTCCAACACGGAAGATTAACTCAAAGAAGATATTAATGATAGGGATGCGTGTTCCATGTTCTCGGGGTTGAAGTGGATAAAACCAGCTTAGAAACCAAGACTTGGCTTTAACAAGTCGCCGGGGAGAAGCGTCCAAGGGTTTAAGATTCAAGTAAACTTTCCTTCTTCGCCTAAACTCCGCGGTGCCCCAGCTTATATGTCCAGTCAGGGATATTCTCCGTCGTGGACAACATGAAGGTCCTCGTGGTAGGTCACGGAGCCCGTGAACACGCCGTAGCCAAGAAGCTGGCCCAGGAAGACCTGAAGCTTGTCGCGGCCATGTCCCGCCTCAACCCGGGGATAGCCGCCCTCTCCGAGAGGGTCGAGGTCTTCGACATAAACGACCCCTCCGAGTATGGGAGGTTCAGCGGCATGGACCTGGCCTTCGTGGGCCCCGAGGCCCCCCTCGCCGCGGGCGTATCGGACAGGCTCTGGGAGATGGGGGTGCCCGTGGTGGGCCCCAGGAAGGCCCTCGCCAAGCTTGAGTGGAGCAAGGCCTACACGCGGCAGGTGATGCATAGGCACGGAATCCCCGGAAACCCCGAGTTCATGGTGTGCAGAAACGCGGATGAGGTGGACGGATTCCTCAAGGAGCACGTGGAGGTTGCCGTGAAGCCCGACGTACTGACGGGGGGGAAGGGCGTCAAGGTGACAGGCGACCACCTGCAAGGCGTCCGGGAGGCCAGAGGCTACGCGTTGGAGTGGGTTAAGTGGGACGGGCTCGTGGTGCTCGAGGAGAAGCTGGTGGGCAGGGAGTTCACCCTGCAGGCGTTCACCGACGGGAGGCGGGTGGAGGTGATGCCTCTGGTCCGGGACTTCAAGAGGGCGTACGACGGGGACCGTGGGCCCAACACCGGCAGCATGGGGAGCTTCAGCTGCCCCGACCACGGGATGCCGGACCTCCCTCCGGAGGCCGTGGAGGAGGGGATAGGGATCATGGAGAAGACGGTGGCTGCCATGGCCGGCGACGTGGGCCCGTACCAGGGCGTCCTGTACGGCGGCTTCATGAACACCGAGAACGGCGTCTACCTCGTCGAGTACAACTCCCGGTTCGGGGACCCGGAGGCCATAAACGTGCTGGCGCTCCTTGAGACGCCGCTATCCGAGGTCGGGCTCGGCGTCGCCGAGGGGAGCCTCCCGGAGACCGGTTTCACCGGGGAAGCCACCGTGTGCGTCTACATCACCCCCGAGGGGTACCCAGTGAACCCGGTCAGGGACCAGCCCATAATGGTGGGTGAGACGCGGCACAGCGAGCTATACTACGCGTCTGTCTACGACGACGACGGCGTCGTGAAGACCACGGGGAGCCGCTCCGTCGCCCTCCTGGGCAGGGGAGGATCGGTCTCCGAGGCGCGGGAGAGGGTCTACATGGACGTGGGGAACATCAGGG
>CAYFYM010000321.1:0-6162 GCA_964347405.1 uncultured Candidatus Bathyarchaeia archaeon
GTCGTCGACTATGAGGACGGAGCCGTTTCCCCCAGAGGTAAGCACCATCCGCTGCTGGTACTCCGTCAGGGCTTCCGAGAACTGCGGGTGCCCCTCTAGTATGTCTACTATTATCTCAAGCCTCTGAACGATGTCGTCCATCTTCTTCTCGTGCTCGTTCAATACGTTGATGATAAGATCAAGCACGTCTATCTTTTCAGTGAAGCTCATATGGGCACCGGCTTACCGTACAGATAGTAGTGTGTATTGATTAGGTATTTTAGTTTTAAGACACCTTTTTGAGGAAAAATGTTGACATATGTATTTCATCGACGGTTTTGAATGAATGATTTTACAGTTTAAACTACACACGTATCCTGTTTAAAGGTTGTATCAACTATTTTCGCCTTTTTTGTAGGGTATCAACACCGTGTATACCTGAAAAGTGGCTGTAATATGTGGGTTTTCAGGTAACCTATCGCTTATCGAACGGTATCTCCATTTTGGTTTGTTTAGTAACCGTTGCTTTCAGGGGTTTTTCCATGACCGGATTGTCCGGCGCCACCGAAACGGTTAAAACCATGATATCGCTAGTGATACACGGTGTGGTGTTGGGCGCGCTCCTCATACCCTTGCTGGCGTTACTCGGGGTCTTCCTGCTACTGGCGTCCATCCTGATGGGCGTAACCTTCTTCGTAAAACTCGTGGTATTCCTGGCGCTGCTGCCCCTTAGAGTACTGCTCTGGATAGCCAGGGCCATACTGAGGATATAGAGGCTCGGGCGGAAGAGTGGAGCACCTGTGTGACCGCACATCATTAGTTTTTAAATGTCGTCGGGTTACTTGAGCAGAGATACCGGTCATGCCTATGATGGAAGTAGCAGGGGTCATAGCCGCGTTCGTGACGATCTTCCTCCTCAGGTCGAGGGACGTCCAGTTCTACGTGGCCATCACCGTCGCAGCCATAATCATAGGGCTGACCTCCGGGGGGCCACCCGCCATGGTGTTCGAGGTCCTGCTCGACACGGTGACGGAGGCGAGCACCTGGGCCCTCTGCATAGCCGTGGCCCTGATATCGGTTCTCGGCTACGCGTTGAAGGAGACGGGGCTCATGGTCAGGCTCATCGAGGGTCTGAGCGACGTGCTGCCGGGCAGCGTGCTCCTCGCGACCATACCAGCCCTCTTCGGTTTCCTGAGCATACCGGGCGGCGCCCTCATGTCCGCTCCTTTCATCGAGCCCGAGGCCGACAGGCTGGGGCTTAAGCCCGAGCACAAGACCTACTTCAACGTCTGGTTCAGGCACATCCTCTACTGGATGAACCCCATATCCTCCTCGACGATAATGGCGGTCACCCTCTCCGGGTTCCCCGTCAACACGTGGCTCAGGGTCCAGTCCCCGCTGTTCTTCGTCATGGTGGCCATCGGGTTGATCATGGGTCGCAGGTTCATAACGGTGGAGAAGAACGGGGGCCGCGAGGCGCTTGACCTCGGAGACATGAAGGGCGTCGTTCCCATTCTGCTTTCGGTGGGGCTAACCCTGTACGGGGTCCCAGTGTGGATGAGCCTCGTCGTGGGCATCCTGGCCACCTTCCTAATGGGTAGGGTTGGGCCTCGTAAGGCGTCGAGGATGGTCGCCGGCGGGTTCAGCCCTGAGATAGTCCTCTCAGCGGCCTCCATGCTGTATCTACGGGACATGATACTGGCGTCGGGGAGCGTGACCAGCCTATTCGACGCCATGATCGCGTCGGCAGTCCCGGTGCTCGCCGTAGCCATGGTGATCTCCATGATGATAGGCGCCGTCTCGGGCTCACACTCCATGGGGGTGGGCATAGGCTTCCCCCTTCTGCTCCCCCTCTTCGGGGCACCCAACATACACTACACGAGCATCGTGTTCCTCGGCACCACGTGTACCTACATCGCTTCGCCCCTGCACCTATGCACGGTGCTCACCAACACCTACTTCAAGTCCGACCTGAACAAGGTGATCCGGAACCTGGCTGTCTCCAGCGCCGCGCTATACGTGGTGGGGCTCATGTACCATCTGCTGCTCAACGGCATGTGACGGGAAACCGATTTGTTCTGCTGCCTTTTAGCTTGGATATCTCCGTTGGGAATGAGATGATAATAGGAAATTTACTGTATCGGAGTCCTTTGTTTATTCGAGGCCTCTGAGAAGAAGCGAATGCTCCATGTGTAGCAATCATACATGACGAATTTAATCCATTTGAAACAGGAAACCTTGATTGCAGCGACTTTGTTTCTTCTTTCAGCTCTGATAATCTAGAACACGTGAACGCGCCCCGTCTTCGTTCGGTGAGTATGAATAATTTAGGGCGAAAGTATCTTAACACTTGTTGATAATATAAACGGTTTAGAGTTCTACTCTGAATGGAGAATGAGTGGAGCTCTACTTTGTTGAGGGTTCAACGGATTCGGAAAAGGATGGAAGTTGAATGAGAGAAGCATATAAAATCGTCAGTTTTTACAGTGCTTATCCTCTGGAGACTCAGAGAGGCTGGTTCAAGGATGAGCCTGAACTATCAATAGACTTGAAGATCGTCCCGAACGGCTGCTCAACCGAGGAGATGTGTAACATTGTGCAAGACGCTGACATCGTTCTACAGGTCCCGGGCGTGATGTTGACGAGGGAGATACTCGAAAACATGGGTAACGTGAAGCTCCTTCAGTTTTTATCCATCGGGTATGATGCCGTGGACATGAAGGCCGCTAACGAGCTGGGGATAACCGTCGCGAACAACCCGGGGTTCTGCGCCATCCCGGTGGCTGAGCACGCCATAATGTCCATGCTCACTCTGATGAGGTGGGCCGCCTACAGCCATATGGAGCTGATGAAAGGGAACTGGGTTCAAAAAGAGATAGGGTTCAAACTGGGTGAGCTGAACGGAAAGACGGTGGGGATCCTTGGCCTCGGAAGCATAGGCACCGAGGTGGCTAAGCGGCTCAGGGGATTCGATGTCAGGATCCTCTATAACAAGAGAAACAGGCTTAACGAGGCGGCGGAGAGGGAGCTGGGGGTAGAATACTGCAGTCTAGACCGGCTCCTGGAGGAGTCCGATGTCCTGACCATCCATGTGCCCCTCACGGACGAGACCCGGGGGCTCATCGGCCGCGACGAGATAGCCAGTATGAAGAAGGGGGCCATCCTCATAAACACCGCCCGGGGCCCCATAGTCGACGAGGTCTCCCTTGCGGAGGCCCTCAAGGAGGAGAGGCTCATGGGGGCCGCTATCGACGTGCCCCGATACGGCGAAGGGGAGTTACCTCAACTCGTAAAGACGTTCCAGGGGGTTAAGAACGTGCTTCTCACTCCTCACGTGTCCGCCTTTTCCCCAGAGGCCGAGGTTCGGTGGTCTAAACAGTTCACCGAAAACGTGTTTAGAGTGCTGAGAGGGGAAACGGCCAACCACGTCGTCAACTAAGACGCTCCACGTATAGCAGGGAATGTTTTATCTCATCCTCTACGTTTTGAATTGATTGGTTGCGTTGGGAGTCCTCCTCACACCGATAATACTGAAGAAGACGCTTAGCCTGGACGACCTCAAAGGCAGGAGCTTCGCCGTAGACGGCTTCAACGTGCTCCACCAGTTCCTAGCCCTAATCAGGGCCAGGGACGGGACGCCCCTAATGGACAGCGAGGGTAGGGTCACCAGCCACCTCGTCGGCCTAGCGTACAGGACCACCAGGCTCATTGCAGACTATAAAATGAGGCTGGTGTTCGTCTTCGACGGCAAGCCGCCCGACCTGAAGAGGCTGGAGGTGGAGAAGCGCAGGGAGGCTAGGCAGAAAGCCGAGGAGGAGTACGCGGAGGCCGTGAGCCGCGGGGACACCGCGACGGCGTTCTCCAAGGCCGTTATGACGGGGAGGCTGACCGGGGAGGGGCTGGACGACGCCAAGAGGCTGCTCAACCTGCTGGGCGTGCCTTGGGTTCAGGCGCCCGGCGAGGGGGAGGCGCAGGCCGCGTACATGGCGTCCAGGGGGGACGTCTGGGCCGCCAACAGCAGGGACTACGACTCCCTCCTCTTCGGGGCGCCCCGGCTCCTGAGGTACCTGACCATAGGCGGCGAGGAGTGGCTCCCCAGCAAGGGGAGGGCGAGGAGGCTCGTGCCCGAGCTCATAGAGCTGGAGGCGCTGCTCACGGGGCTCGGGATCACGAGGACGCAGCTCATCGACCTATCCATACTTGTGGGCACAGACTTCAACGAAGGCGTTAAAGGGGTTGGGCCCAAGACGGCGCTCAAGCTCATCAGACGGCACGGCTCCATCGAGGAGCTGCCTGACGATACCTTCTCCAAGGTGCCCGACACGTACGTTGCCATCCGCGACATCTACCTGGACCCCGAGGTCACTGAGAAGTACAGCGTGGATGCGCATGCGCTCGACGAGGAGGGGCTGGTGGGGTTCCTATGCGGGGAACGCGGCTTCAGCCGGGGACGCGTGGAGACGCTGGTGAAGAGGATGCGCGCCGCAGGCAGCCAGCGGAGCCTAACAGAGTACATCGGGGGCGGCGGCCACGCCTGAGACTGGGTTCGGTGAGCTGGCCGCGCTTTGCAGGGACCTTGAGGCTACCCCTAAGCGGAAGGAGAAGACGGCCCTCATGGCGGGGTTCCTGAGGGGGCTGGAGCCGGACGAGGTGGCTCCGGCTGTGCTGTTGTTGGCTGGGACTGTTTTCCCGGAGTTCGACCCGAGGAGCCTCGACGTCGGTTGGAGCACCGTACGGAGCGTGCTTGACGGAGGCGGACAGACCACCCTTTTCAGGGAGCGGTTGACCATCAGGAATGTCCATGAGACCCTGTCAAGTGTCGCGGAGGCTTCGGGCGCGGGGTCCAGGAGGCTCAAGGAGAAGCTCATAGAGGGGCTGCTCACCTCCGCAGACGGCGACGAGAAGGATATACTGGTGCGCATCATCTTCGGAGAGATGAGGATAGGGGCAAGCGAGGGCGTGATCCTGGAGGCCATAGCGGAGGCGGCTGACACCCCCCTCGGGATGGTTCGGAGGGCGTTGATGATGACCGGTGACCTGGGTGAGGTCGCCGAGGTGGCTCTCTCCCGGGGGGAGGAGGGGCTGTCCATGGTCGAGGCGAGCCTGTTCGTGCCGCTGAAGCCTATGCTAGCAAACATGGCGGAGGACGCCGCGGAGGCAATCGAGGTCCACGGCGGCGAGACGGCGTTCGAGCACAAGTACGACGGGGCCCGCATCCAGATTCATAGGAGGGGCGGCGAGACGCGGGTGTTCAGCCGCAGGCTCTCGGACGTGACGGAAAGCGTCCCAGACGTGGTTGAGCTGGTCGAGCAGGAGATCATGGGCGGCGACGTAATACTGGAGGGGGAGGTGGTCGCCGTCGGGGCAAACAACAGGCCGCTCCCCTTCCAGGACCTCATGCGCCGTTTCACTCGGGTCAAGAACGTGGACGAGATGGTGGAGCTGGTCCCTTTGAGGCTGCATCTCTTCGACGTGCTCTACCTTGACGGGGAGCTGCTCATCGACGAGCCTTATCGGCGGCGCTGGGAGACCTTGGAGTCCCTCGCCCCAGAGGAGCTTCTCGCGAAGAGGATAGTAACGTCGAGCACCGGGGAGGCCGGGAGGTTCCTCGAGGAGGCGCTGGCGCTGGGGCACGAGGGCCTCATGGCGAAGCGGCTGGACAGCAGTTACACGCCGGGCTCCAGGGGGAAGGCTTGGTTCAAGATCAAGGAGGCAGAGACCTTGGACGTGGTGGTCGCCGCCGCCGACTGGGGCTCCGGCAGGAGGAGGGGCTGGCTCAGCAACTACCACCTCGCCGTCTGGGACGGCGACACGCCCATGGTTATAGGGAAGACGTTCAAAGGCCTCACCGACGACCAGTTCAGGTGGATGACCGAGAGGCTCAAGAGCCTCAAGGTCTCCGAGTCCGGCTACACGGTGCACGTCCGCCCGGAGCTCGTCGTCGAGGTGGCGTTCAACGAGATCCAGAGGAGCCCCCACTACGAGTCCGGGTACGCCCTCAGGTTCGCCCGCGTCAAACGGATCAGGGAGTACAAGGCGCCGGAGGAGGCGGACACCCTGCAGAGCGTCGAGGAGCTCTACGAGAAGCAGTTCAGGTACAAGGACAGGGTGCAGCTCTAGCGGCGCAGGGCCTCCGAGAGCCGGCTGAATAGCCTGGACAACATGTTCTCGCCGGAGCCTATC
>CAYFYM010000322.1:0-14142 GCA_964347405.1 uncultured Candidatus Bathyarchaeia archaeon
TTCTACAACCACAGCCTGGTGACTTCCAGGCGGTTCAGGGACAAGGAGACGGGGTGGTTCATCTTCCAGTGGAGCCTCCAGCCCGAGCTCGTCGAGGCGTACGTGCACAGCACCAAGCAGAAGATACTCCGGAAATTGGAGACCAGGCTCGACTACGAGACCACCCACGAGTTCTACCACTGCGGGAACCCCCAGTGCCCCAACACCACGTTCGAGGACGCCATGGAGACGGTTTTCCACTGCCCATACTGCGAGCAGCCGCTTCACAGGGTGGACAACACGCCGGTCGTCGAGTTCCTCGAGAAGAAGATAGAGGAGATCAAGGAGGAGCTGGAGACCTGAGCGTCCCCAGCAGGGACGAGGCCATCGACCTGCTCCACCGGGTCGGATGCCCCGGCCACGTCGTGGATCACTGCCTGAACGTCACGAAGATAGCCGTCAGGATGGCGCGGCGGCTCAAGGACAAGGGCCACGAAGTGGACATGGAGCTCGTCGAGATCGGGTCCATACTGCACGACATCGGCCGCAGCAAGACCCATGGCACCGACCACGCCGCCGCGGGCGGGGAGATGGTTAGGAAGCTGGGCGTAGCGGAGCCGGTGGCGCGCATAGTGGACAGACACGTCGGGGCGGGCATACCGGAGGAAGAGGCCAGCGCCCTCGGGCTGCCCGAAGGCGTGTACGTGCCTGAGACGCTGGAGGAAAAGATAGTGTGCTACGCGGATAAGCTCATCGCGGGCTGGCGAGAGGTTGACATCAGCGTCACCGTCGAGGACTTCGCCGAGAAGATGGGGAGAGACCACCCGGCGATAGAGCGGCTGTGGAGCCTCCACCGCGAGATGGAGGCCCTGCTGAACGGCTGATGTGAAACAGTTTTAAGTTTAGTGTTTACCCCTTCATGGTGGTGTGGGCCGGTCGTCCAGCCTGGTCAGGACGCCGCCTTTACGAGGCGGAGGTCGCAGGTTCAAGTCCTGCCCGGCCCACCTCTCCCCGCCATCAGAAAGCTTTAACTTAAAGCAACGGACTGCTAAACGGGATGAAAATTCTAGTAGTATATGACTCGTACTTCGGGAACACCGAGAAGGTGGCTCAAGCCATCGGAGGAGCTTTGGGTGACGACGCAGCCGTCAAACGCCCGGGCGACGTCGAGATCGAGGAGCTATCAGAGCTAGACATCCTGATTGTCGGTTCCCCGACCCGCGCCTTCAGGCCGTCAGACGCCACCAGGGATTTCCTGAAGAGAATCCCATCGGGTGGGCTGAAGGGGGTCAAAGTGGCCTCCTTCGACACCAGGATAGCAAAGGAAGACACCGAGAACCCCGTGTTGAGGTTCATGATCAACATATTCGGCTACGCCGCCAAACCCATCGGCGACAAGCTCGCCAAGAAAGGCGGAACGCCCGTGGGCGAGCCCGCCGGCTTCTTCGTGCTGGACACGGAGGGCCCCCTGAAGGAGAGGGAGATCGAGCGGGCGGCTGCCTGGGCCAAGAGCCTGGTTACATAGCGCGGTGGCTTCACCCTTCATTTGTCCTGCATAGACGTTGTACCATTAATGGAGGCCGTCCACCCAGATGAAGCCGCATAAGAGGCTGTGGGTGACGGGGTTGAGCGAGAACAAGTAGATATTCAATGGTTTAGTCTTCTCGCATGAGGCTATCAAACTTTACAGGCCGTTGATCGGAGAGGAGGCAGGCGCCCAACCCCCAGCATGAGGTTTACAGGAGCTTCACACTGACACGTGTTCCCTGAGAAGCGCGCCGTAGCCGTCTACACCGCCTTTACCGAGAACCCGTAGAGTGGCCCACATCGTGGCCTGGTTGCTGGTGACGAAGGGCAGCCGGTGCCTCTCCTCCAGCTTCTCTATGAGGTGGACGACCGGGAGGTTGGTGCAGCTGACAAAGACAGCGTCAGAGCCAAACGCAGGGGCGATGAAGGCTTCAAGCCGCTGCCCAGAGACCCTGCCGATCCGCTGATTTTCCGTCAGCCCTAGGCCCCGCATGGCGTCCACCTTGAAGCCGTGGGACTCCAAGAACGACTTCTCGACGGCGTTCACGTCGTCTATGTAGGGCGTGAAAACGGAGACCCTCTCCGCCCCCAGCGCCCTCAAACCCTCCACGACGGCGCCCGCTGTGGTGACCGCGGGCAGCCCGGCCGCCTCCTCGAGCCTCCTCTTGAGGCTCTTCTCCCACTCGACGCCCCTGATGAGGCTGCCGCTTGTACATCCGTACGCAAGCACGTCCACGCCGGCAGTCTTCAGGAGCCCCGCCGCCCTCGCGGCCTCGCCCGCCATCTCCTCCAACCCCTCCGGCGTCACGGTGCAGAGGAGCATGCGGGCAGTGTGGACGGTGACGCCTCTCGGCGCCATCCTGTAGAGGTCAGGCTCCATGGTGGTGTTGCTGCTGGGCAGAAGCAGGCCGACGCGGCTCATCATGTATCAGGAAATAGTCTAGGGGCCTCGGTAAAAGGTGTGCCGGCAGAGCATGAGCCGCCAAGGCCGCCCCACGCTGGATCAGTATATAGACGGTGAACGCGTTGCAAGAAGCTGATCCATCATTTTACGTAGGCCATGATTTGGGTCTGGTTTGGGTATAATCTTGGGAAACCCGTAATAAGCGTCATGCAGATTTTTTCCGAGGCGGAACCCATGGCAGTCGAAGAGAAGATGAACAAGGAGACGGTCACGGCCAAGCGCCGCGGGGGCAGACGGCTCCTGACGCTCAGCCTCATAATCAACATAGCGCTGGCGTCGGCGTTCGGCTACATGTACAGCCTGAACCAGAGGACGAGCAGCGAGGCGGCGGAGTACGTGTCCACCCTCAACCAGCTGGCCGAGAGGACCGTCCAGCTAGAGCAGCAGCTCAACATGTCCACCAGCCAGCTCGACTACTACAAGGAGCTCGCCAACTACTACGCCGCGACGGCGGAGGCGCAGGGCAACGCGTCCGGCATAATCGGGGAGGCCAGCATCCCCATACTGGCGGTGCAGACGACGCAGACCCTCTTCCAGACCAGCTACCGGGGACACGTGCTGCGCGGCGACGTCGAGCTGGCGGAGGGGCAGGGCAGGGTCCTCGTCAACACCGAGGTACTCAACGGCATGGACATACAGACCAGCGTCAGAACCGCCGCCGCGGTGGTCGAGAAGCTCACCGGCGCATCCTTCGGCAGAACGGACATCATACTCACCATCACGTCCGAGGTGACGGTGGACGCCGTGGACGGGCCCAGCGCCGGAGCAGCCATAACGGTGGCGCTGCTCGCCGCCCTGCGG
This sequence comes from uncultured Candidatus Bathyarchaeia archaeon, assembly GCA_964347405.1. Lineage (GTDB taxonomy): Archaea > Thermoproteota > Bathyarchaeia > TCS64 > TCS64 > RBG-16-57-9. The sequence goes on from CAYFYM010000322.1 coordinate 3,272, forward strand.
CGCGTCGAGGTCATGGAAGGCGTCTACATCACCGGCACCGTAAACAGCGACGGCTCCATCGGCAACGTCGGCGGCGTGCCCTACAAGGCGCTGGCGGCGGCCGAGGAGGGAGCCGAGACAGTCATAGTTCCCGCGGGGCAGGGCACGGTGACGCTTTACGAGCCCAAGACCATCCAGAGAGGAAGACTCACCATCACCACCTACGAGATGGTGACGAAGACTCTTGAGGAGTACCTCGGTGAAAACGGCTACACCGTGAAGGTCGTGGAGGCCGCGTCCGTGCTGAAGGCGTACGAGGCGTTCACGGGGCAAATCCTCTAGCCGCAACCCTGATCGAGCCTTAAACGTCTTATTCTCCCCGGCTATGCTATTCATGGTGCACAAATTGTCTGAGCCGTTGATATACGTGAACGGGGCGCTGGTAACCAAGAGCGAGGCAAAGATAAGCGTCTTCGACGAGGGCGTCACCCACGGCTGGGCCGTCTACGAGGGGATAAGGGTCTACGACGGCAGGATAGTGGAGCTTGACGCCCACATACGCCGCCTCTACGCATCAGCGAAAGGCGCAGGCATCGAGATACCGTTGAAGCCAGGCGAGTTCAGGGACGCCGTCGTCGAGACCGTCCGCGCCAACGGCTACAGGGACTGCCACCTAGCCCCCTGGGTAGGGTACGGCGAGATGGGAGGGACACCAAACGTGGTGATAAGGATCGCCGAGAGAACCAGCAGGATGGGTGAGCCCCTCACCGCTATAGTGGCCAGCGTCCGCCGAGCCGCGCCCGACAGCATACCCGCCCAGATAAAGACCAACAGCCGCCTGGACCTGATGCTCGCCAGGGTGGAGGCCAAGGTAGCGGGCGCCGACTACGCCGTGATGCTGGATCACAAGGGGTACGTGGCCGAGGCCAGCCTCGCCAACCTCATGATCGCCAAGAACGGCGTCGTCTACACCCCCTACGCGACGAGCGCCCTGGAGGGAGTGACCAGGAACCTACTGCTGTGCCTCCTCCCCATGAACGGCGTCGAGGCACGTGAACGCGACATCACGGTGCAGGACCTGTGGACGGCGGACGAGGCGTTCATCTGTGGCACAGGCGCAGAGATAAGGCCCATAACAACTGTGGACGGGAGGGCCATCGGCGACGGGGTCGCCGGCCCGTTGACCCGGAAAGCAGCGGAGCTCTACAAGGCTTACATCAGGAAGAACGGGGAAAAGATAAGGTATTGACACCCGAGACCAGGGGTATCGCAGCCTTTTGACCTGAACCCCCTTAGGTAGAGCCATGAGCCTGGACGCCACGCTGGGGGGCAACTGGACAGTGGTCGCCTACACCGTCGAGCCGGATAGATGGATGGACGTCACCGCCCGGCTGTTCAACCACCTCACGCGCCTCGGCGAGGCTAGGCTCCCCCACTTCACGGTCAGGGCCTGGCACCCACAGATATTCATCATAACCAGCCTCAGGGTGTTGAGGAGGCCCGAGGACGAGGCCGACGTCGCAGACGAGATAACCACTTGCATGAAGGATATGGGGGTGGCGTCCTACAAGATCGACCCGCCAGACGACGACGTGGACTTCCGGGGATGCCATGGCTGGATCAGGAAAGGAGATACGGACGCTCACTGGACACGGGGGAGGTGCCTGGTCCTAAACCGGCTCAGCGCGTTGGCCGTGAAGGCACACGAGGAAGGAGTCTTCGACCCGGACAGCAGGTTCGAGTGGGCGCACCTGGCCGTCAACATGCTCGCTGTGAACGAGGCGGTGAACCTTGACCAAGCGTACCTATATGATGTTTTAACAGGCCGCTCCATGGGGCCCTACAAGACGGTGAGCATCTGAGGCCCCACGCCTAGGACCGCGAGCCGGGTAACCCCTAAATCGTAGTACTACCCGGTATCTCTGAGGAACGATGGGCGAGAAGATCATCGGCATCCTGGGAGGCATGGGCCCCGAGGCCACCGCCGACCTGTACATGAGGATCATCAGGGCCACCCCCGTCGAGAAGGACCAGGACCATTATAGAGTCATCATAGACAGCAACGCCAAGATACCCGACCGCACACCCGCCATACTGGGCACGGGTCCCAGCCCATTGCCCATGATGCTGGAGACGGGGCGCAACCTCCAGCGCGCCGGAGCAGACTTCATCATAATGCCTTGCAACACCGCCCACCACTATCATAGTCAGCTCCAGGAGGGCCTAGGGGTGCTGTTGCTCCACATGATCAGGCTCAGTGCCGAGGAGACCAAGCGGAAACACCCCAGCGTAGGCAAGGCGGGGCTCCTAGCCACGGACGGCACCCTCGCCAGCCGCCTCTACCACGAAAGTTACGGCGGCCAAGGCATAGAGATCATCTCCCCCACCGAGGAGACCCAGAGGGACGTCATGGACGCCATCTACGGGCACATCAAACGGGGAGACCTGGAGACAGGCGGCAAGCTTCTACACGGGGCCGCCCACAAGCTCATGGACGCCGGCGCCCAGGCCATCATATGCGGCTGCACCGAGGTCAGCCTCGTGCTCCACGACGGCGACCTGACGGTGCCCGTCGTCGACCCCCTCCAGGTACTCGCCGAGAAGGCCGTCGAGCTGGCCCGAGGCTAGCCCATGGACGAGCCCAGCCACCTCCGCGGCACCCTGAAACGAAGAGACGCGGAGACAGAGTTCTACTACCCGGCTGGGCTCAGCTGGAGGTGCAGGCGCTGCGGACGCTGCTGCATGGACGTCGAAGGCTGGGGCCGCAGGGTGCTGCTCCTCGAGAAAGACGTCAGACGCTTGAAGGCAGCGGGGCAACAAGGATTCCACATGCCCGCGGACGAGGGCAGGTTCGTCGCCGTCATCAAGAAGCGGGATGGGAGATGCGTCTTCCTAGGCGATGACGGCTGTAGGGTATACGGGGCGCGCCCCCTCCTTTGCCGCATGTACCCGTTCTACGTGGAGCGCCAGGGAGACATCTGCGTCATAGGCGTCGACGAGGGGTGCCCCGGCGTCGGCGAGGGAGACCCTCTGTCGGAGGCATATTTCGCGGGGCTTCTCGGCTTCGCCATCGACCAGATGGAGGGGTAGCGTCTGTGCTGTATCTGTTACCCTGGTTTCTTGTTCCCGGAGGAGATTTAGGCGGTAGTCAATACTACCCCCTTGACAGGCTTTGAACCAGAACAGCCTCGCTCAACAGATCCTGGACGAGGAATCTTTCGCAGAAGAGGAGGGCACCTGGATCATAGTCTACGACTTCAGAGACCGTAAGCCATCCCCGAGGTTCTGGGTTAACCTGCGGAGGCTCAAGGAGCTGGCCGACTGCAGAAGCATACAGTACAGCGTGGTGGTGGCGGGGGACCGGGGGTCCGCCGCCACCGTCGCGAGGCTGGCTTCGCATTACGGCGCGGACGTGGCTGTCTTCAGGGGGGAGCTGGTCGACGCTGCATAGGCGGTAGTATTAACTACCTCCTCTCGGGGCGTAAAGACGATAGTATCAACGATCGCCTACACTGGTAAGACAGAAGCGTTGACTAACGCCTGAATAGAAAAGAGGTAGGCATTGAATATCTTTCCCACAATGTGAGGCGGTAGTTAATACTACCTCCTATCCTAAAAAAAAACGCCTATGTGAAAGACGGTAGTATTGACTACCTCCTTAAACATCCACACAGGAAGGCGATCGTTAATACTACCGCCTGCATCGAATAACAGCCTTTAATTTCCATCCGCCCTCAACATCAATCATGATCAAGTTCCACACCCTGACCCCGGACGACCAACGCTTCTTCCTCGACCTCATCGAAACGGTGGGCTGGGGCCTCACCGAATCAGACTACCGGCGCATGCTCGCCTTCAGCCCGGACGGTATGTTCAAGGCTACGGTGGGCGGCGTAAACGTCGGCGTCGTGGTGACCGTCGAGTACGGCGAGGTGGCTTGGATGGGCAACCTCGTCGTAGCGCCGGGGGCGCGTGGGAGGGGCGTCGGCGAGGCCCTCATGAGGAGGGGCATGGACCACCTGCTGGGCCGCGGCGTCCGCTGCATCAGGCTTGACGCCGTCCAGAAGGCCATACCACTGTACAGGCGGCTGGGCTTTAGAGAGGAGTACTGGAGCCTCAGGTATACGGGGAGGGCTTCCCGTGGCCACGTCGCCGACGCGGAGCCTATGCGGAGACGTGACCTGGACGCCGTCGAGGCCCTGGATCACGCCGTTTTCAGGGGGAGACGGGGGCGTCTGCTCAGGTGGGTCTACGACGCGTTCCCCGGCCTCTGTTTCGTTTCCTGGGGGGGCGGTGAGCTGACGGGGTTCATCATGGCCAAGGACGGCTCGGACAGCGTCAAGGTGGGGCCGTGGATATGCCGCCCGGGGCGTGAGGTGGCGGCGGAGGCGCTGCTGCGGTCTGTGATGAACATGCGGGTCGGTGAGGCGGTGTGGGTGGGCTGCCCCGAGGGTAACGGGTCCAGCGTCAGGGTGCTGGAGCGTAACGGGTTCACGCCGCTTCCCAGCAGCCTGAGGATGTGCTACGGGGACTGCGGGGTGAGGGAGGACGTGAACGGCGTCTTCGGGTTGGGGGGCCCGGACAAGGGCTAGGAGGCCTTGAACCTGACCTTGTCCCCGACCCTTATCTCCGACTCGTCGAGGCTCGGCGTCTTCACCACCACGTTCATGTGGTTGGGCATGTGGGTCTCATCGTAGCCGGCCAGGGCGCCGAGGGCCTTGACGCCTACGGTCACCCTGTCTCCGGTGACGATAAGGCCGGGCCGGGTGACCTCGAAGAACGCTACGGCGCGGACCCTGTCGGCTCCGCCGCCGGGCTGCGCGTCCTCGTCGGTTGTCATGAGCTCGTGTATCTCGTTCAGCTTCACTGCCCTGCTCTTGGCCTCGATGAGGTCTAGCCCGCGGTCCTGGAAGCTGACGTGGAGTACGGCGACCACCTCCCCCTCCACCGTTCTCCTTTTCCCGTATACGCCGGGCTTTATGCGTCTGAAGTCGTGGGGAGCCACCACCATCATCTATGGCTTGACGTTGATGCCTTTCCTTAGCTCTGGCTCATCCATGTCCGAGGCCATGTACCAGTGGACGCTCTCCCGTTCCTCTCTGGTGGTGGCGCTCACGGTGTTCCCCATCTTGTCGAGGACCAGGCAGTTCATGCCCCCGTAGGATTTGAGGGCGTGGACGTCCTTCATGGCGCGGAAAGCGGCCTCCCTGGCTGTGAGCCCGTCCTCCATGTAATGGATTACGGTGCGGGCGGTGCTGTTCCTGATGGCGAGCTCGCCGCGTCCCGTGCAGCAGGCTGCGCCGTACCTGTTGTCGCAGTAGTTGCCTGCGCCTATTATGGGGCTGTCGCCGAGGCGGCCGGGGAGCTTGAGGGCGGTGCCGCTTGTGCTGACTGCGGAAGCGACGTCGCCGGCGCCGTCCATCGCCAGCACGTTGACGGTGCCGTAGTGGTCTTTCAGCCTTCTGTACCACTCCTTCATGTTCTGGCTCCTGGCGTAGTTGACCACCCAGCGCTGGCTCTCGTCTATCTCGTCGTGCTCAAAGGCGTCCCTCTTGAAGGTCTCGTAGACCTGTCTGCTTTTCTCGGTGGCGAGTTCTCCCTCCTCCATGCCCATGGCCCTGGCGAACAGCTCGGCTCCCTCGGCCACCAGCATCACGTGGGGCGCCTCCTCGAGCACCCTGCGGGCTATGCTTATGGGGTGGAGGAAGCCCTTGACGGCGCCGACGGCGCCCGACCTGAGCGTCCGCCCGCACATGATGCTGGCGTCCAGCTCCTGGACGCCGAAGAGGTTGGGTATCCCGCTGAGGCCCACCGAGGTGTCGTCCGGGTTGGACTCGACGAGCCTCGTCGCCGCCTCGACGGCGTCGAGGGCGGAGCCGTCTTCGCGGAGGATCTCGGCGCCGGCGTACAGGAACTGGCCGGCGTTCCTCGTCCCTATGATGAACGGTTTAACCATCTTTGGTCACATGGATTTGAGGGTGCCACGGTTACTTAAGCTCATGGAGGCTCTGGGGTGCCGTGGGTTGGAGCGGGGCTCACTGTTTTTTAACGTGTTTCTCTCTAATTACCCTAAGGGAGTGCCTAGTTGCCAGCTAACCTGCCGCAGGAAGCAAAGGCGAAGTGGAACGAGGTCACCATGACCCGTAACCCGGAGGAGCGGCTGCGTCTTATGGGCGAGTTCCTGTCTCTGGTCCCGAAGCACAAGGGCACGGAGAGGCTTCAGATGCAGGTCAAGCGTCAGATGGCGCAGCTCAGGGACGACATAGAGGAGAAGAAGAAGCAGGCGAAGAGGGGAGGCGGCCCCAGCTACTATGTTCAGAAGCAGGGCGCCGCCCAGGTGGCGGTGGTGGGGCCCCCAAACGCGGGCAGGAGCAGCCTGCTGCGGGCGGTGACCAACAGCTCGGTGGATGTGACGAGCTGGCCTTGGGGCACCACGTGGCCGACGCCGGGTATGCTTCCATACCAGGACATCCAGTTCCAGCTTGTGGAGGTGCCTCCCATCGTGGAGGGGAGCAGCGAGGGCAAGGCGGAGGGCTTCATGAACCTGGCTTCCGCCCGCAACGCCGACGGCGTCATAATCGTTGTGGACCTCCAGGACGACCCTGTGGGCAACTATCTGATGGTGGCTGGGGAGCTTGAGAACGCCAGGATACTTACGTCGCCTCCCCCCGGCGAGGTGGAGATAGTGAAGCGGGGCCACGGCAGGGACATCCAGTTCGTTTGGGAGGGGGAGCTGGACGGCTGCACCACGGAGGAGGTTATAGCGCTCCTCGGCGAGTACAAGATAAGGAGCGCCCTTGTGCATGTCCGGGGGAGGGTGACGCTGGACGTGGTGGAGGACGCCCTCTTCGGGAACGCCGTGTACAGGCCGACGCTGGTGCTGGCGAACAAGGCGGATCTAGGCTACGATCAGGAGACGGTGGAACGGTTGAGGGGGGCGGCGGCTCCTCTGCAGGTTGGGGTATGCAGCTTCGAGAAGACGCCTGATCTACAGAGGGTGCTGGGGGAGAAGCTGTTCGAGCTCCTGGGCATAGTGAGGGTGTACACGAAGGAGCCTGGGAAGGAGGCGGCCGCGGAGCCCATCGTCTGCAGCGAGGGCGTGACGGTGGGCGACTTGGCGAAGATGATCCACAACGACTTCTTCGAGCGTTTCAAGTATGCGAGGATCTGGGGAGCCGCGGCCAAGTTCGACAACGAGAAAGTGGGGCTGGATCGTGAGCTCAAGGACGGTACAGTGATCCAGCTATATGTTTAGATCATGAAAAATCTGGCTTTGATAGGGGAATGGTCGGCGTCTGACGCTGCAACACTGGACCCATCCCCGTGAAACGTGAAGCTATCATCCGAGGCGCTCATGTACATGCGTCACGTATTATTACGTACACTGGGTTACCTTCTGGAGTCCCCGCGGCATGTTTTTAACGAAACCCCCGTACCAATACACCGAGAATAGACCCATGATAACCGTGGTGTCGGGGCTACCCCGAAGCGGCACCAGCATGATGATGAGGATGCTGGAAGCCGGCGGGGTCCCAGTGCTCACAGACGAGAAACGCGAAGCCGACGAAGACAACCTCCGAGGCTACTACGAAGACGAACGCGTCAAACAGCTCAGGGAGGACGCGTCATGGATAAAGGAGGCCGAGGGCAAATCCGTCAAGGTCATCAGCTACCTCCTCAGGTACCTCCCCGACGGCCACAGCTACAAGGTGATCTTCATGGAGCGCAAGATACAGGAGGTGCTGGCCAGCCAGAAGAAGATGATGAGGCGCCGAGGCGAGACCGCAGACGAGGTGCCCGACGAAATCATGGAGGGCATCTTCGAGAAACACCTCGTCGAGATAGGGGACTGGCTAAGCCAGCAGCCAAACATAGAGGCCATCCAAGTAAGCTATAACATGACCCTCCAAGACCCCGAAACCACCGCCGAGCGGGTGGCGGCCTTCCTCGGCGGCGGCCTCGACACAGAGAAGATGACGCAGGTAGTGGACCCTAGGCTCTATAGACAGCGCCGGTGAAGCATCCAAAGTATTTTCCGCTCACCAAGCCCCCATTTACACGGTTAACATGTCTTTCTCGACCATAGGCGGAGGCTATACGGACCTGCCCCGCCTCAGAGACCATAGACGTAGACGGTTCAGCAGCCACGACCGCACCGGCGGAAACAAGGACTACATAGTCGTGGACCCGGGGGAGACGGCGATCCTAGCAGAGATGACGGGCCCCGGCTGCGTCAAACACGTCTGGGTGACAATACGCACGGACATGGAGTGGTACCTCAGGAAGCTGGTGCTCCAGGCCTACTGGGACGGCGAGGAACACCCCAGCGTCGAGGCCCCCATAGGGGACTTCTTCGGCATAGGCCACGGCGTCACCCGTAACTACGTATCGGCTCCGCTGCAGATGAGCCCAGAGGACGGCAAGGGCTTCAACTGCTGGTGGCCCATGCCCTACGGCGACGGGGCTCGGATAACCGTGGAGAACCAGGGTGAGGGACAGGTCACGGCGTTCTACTACTGCGTGGACTACGGGGAGTGGGCGGAGCCTGAGCCTGGGCTCGGCAGGCTCCACGCCATGTGGCGACGGGAAAACCCGACCGACGGCGTACCCGATAAGGGAAAGCCTAACAGGGAGTGGATGTTCACCGGCGAGAACCCCCGTGGCGAGGGCAACTACCTGATACTGGAGGCCGAGGGCCGGGGCCACTACGTGGGCTGCAACGTAAACGTCGTCAACCTACGGAAGACGGACAAGTTCAACTGGTACGGCGAGGGCGACGACATGATCTACATAGACGGCGAGGAGACCCCCAGCCTCATAGGCACCGGCACCGAGGACTACTATGGAATGAGCTGGTGCCCCACCCAGGAGTACTGCGCCCCCTACCACGGGCTGCCCATCCCCGGCGGCAGGAACTGGAGCGGCAAGGTCACCTGGTACAGGTACCACATACAAGACCCCGTATACTTCGAGAAAAGCATACGAGTCACCATAGAGCACGGCCACGCCAACCACCGCAGCGACGACTACAGCAGCACCGCTTACTGGTACCAGACCGAGCCCCATAAACCATTCATGATAGCGCCCGTTGAGGAACGGATACCCAGGAAATAGGGGATTCACACACATGAGCTACCTCGTAGGCACCGACATAGGCACCATGGGCACCAAGACCGTGCTCGTGGACCCAGAGGGAAAAGTCATGGCCAACAGCTTCAGGGAGTACGGAGTCCTCACACCCAAACAGGGGTGGGCCGAGCAGTGGCCCCAAGTGTGGGCCGAGGCCACCTACGCCACAATCAGGGAAGCCGTCGAGAAGTCAGGCGTGGACTCGGGAGACGTCGCGGGGGCCTGCGTGAGCAGCCTCTACGGCGGCAGCGGCATACCCGTGGACCGCAACTACACCGCCATCCGGCCGTGTCTAATCTGGGCCGACCGCCGAGCCACCGACGAGTGCAGGTGGGTGGAGGAACGAGTCGGCAGGGAGGCCCTCTTCGAGGTCACCGGCAACGTCATAGACCCATACTACGGGTACACCAAGATGCTGTGGATAAGGGACAAGGAGCCGGGGCACTGGGACAAGATACACCGGTTCGAGACCCCAAACGCCTACGTCATCAGGCAGCTCACGGGCGTGGAGAACATCGACTACAGCAGCGCCGGCAACTACGGCGGCCTGTTCGACATCCATGGCCGCGGCTGGAGCATGGAGATGATGGAGGAGCTGGGCATCCCGCGGAGCCTCTTCCCCGAGAAGATACACAGCTCGGAGGAGGTGGTCGGCGAGGTCACCGCCACGGGGGCCAGGCTCACGGGGCTGGCCAAGGGGACGCCCGTCTGCGCCGGCGGAATCGACGCCGCCGTGAGCGCCCTCGCCGGAGGAGCCATACTGGACGGCGACCTGGCCTCCATGCTGGGGACGTCGATGTGCAACGGCTTCATCAGCCACGAGCCCCGGCTCAGCCCTCGGATGATCAACTTCCCCTATGTGGTGAAAGGCCGCAGGTACCTCTACAGCTTCACCGGTGTCTCCACCGCCGGCTACTGCGTCCGCTGGTTCCGCGACAACCTCGGCGCCCAGGAGATGGAGAAGGAACACGAGACAGGGGAGGACGCCTACGGGCAGCTGGACGAGATAGCCGAGAAGGCGCCCATCGGCAGCGGCAGCCTCGTCTTCATGCCCCACATGATGGTGGGCGAGCGGGCCCCATACTGGGACGAGCACGTCAGGGGAGGCTTCCTGGGCCTCACCACCTACCACACGCGGGCCCACATGTTCAGGGCGGTGCTGGAGGGGGTCGCCTACGCCATGAGGTACAGCATAGAGGCGGCGTACGAGACGGGCATCGAGATCAACAGGGCGACTCTCGTGGACGGCGGCGCCAGGTCCCGCCTCTGGAGGCAGATAATCGCGGACGTGACCGGCGTCATGATGAGCTACATCCCGGACGCGCAGGGCGCCCCTCTGGGGGACGCCATGCTCGCCGGCCTCGGCACCGGCGTCATAAAGGACCACGAGGTAATCGAGGACTGGATCGGGGAGAAGGTGGCCATGAAGCCCAACCACGAGAGACACGAGAAGTACCGCAGATACTACGAGCTGTACAGGCGGTGCTTGGAGGCCACCAAACCCGTCTACAGAGCCATGTCCGAGTAGCCCATCTTTTATAGGCATAACCCGAATCTCTACCCGTAGCCCAACGTTAGGTTTTAGATATGAGAAAAACAGCCGCCTTCCTGCTTGGCGTGGCCCTTGTCCTCGGGCTGGGGCTCGCGCTCCTCCACCCCTCGTTACGGCTCATAGGCATCTGGCTCACCCCGCTCCTCGGGACGCAGTTCTCCGTCGCCCTTCGCCTAGCTTAACTCCTCCTGCCGGACCCCCGCACGTCTCA
>CAYFYM010000323.1:0-7676 GCA_964347405.1 uncultured Candidatus Bathyarchaeia archaeon
AGGGAGTACATCAAGGAGAACTACGAGAAGATACACCCGGACACGGAGGCTTTCATCAAACGCAGCGGCGCCTGGTAGCCGCCCCACATCTTTTTCTGCCCTAATTTTATCAGCATGAGGAGCCGATAATGTCAGGCGGCTTGATGATAACTGGATAGCGTTCTACGGACGCAGGGCTGGTGTAGACCCGCCCGGATCATACTGGGGCACACCATGAAGCTGTCAGGATCATACCCGGTCATAATGCACATCCGCCACACGGAGCGACCGAGGGCGATGCCGGGAGGCGACCCGCGGTCCACGGAGCAGGGGTTGAGGGCGGCGCACGAGTTCGGCGCCAGCCTCCCCGCCGGCAGAAGGTACAGGCTCTGGCACACGTACATCGAGAGGTCGAGGGAGACGTGCTTGGCCATCATGTCGGGGCTCGATACCAACGGGGCCGAGTGCACGCTGGCTGGCACGATACCTGTAAACACCATCCTAGACCCCAAGGGATTCCACGAGGAGCAGCCCCTGCACCAAGCTGTAGAGGATACCGACGAGAGCGCGTTGACCTACCTTAACCACTGGCTCAGCGGGCTATACCCGCCCACGATGGTGCGTCCGTCCATAGAGTTCGCCCAGATGATAGCACAGGCCATGCTGGAAGACCTCAGGGAAGACACGTTCCATATATTGGTCAGCCACGACACGTGGGTTGCCGCCCTCATGTTCCACTGGTTCGGTCTGCCGCCGCCCCCTGACTGGGTAAACTTCCTGGATGGATTCGTCGTGGAGCTAAGAACTTCTGCCTCAACCCTGATAACCAAAGAGGGAGTCATAAAAGTCAGGCTGCCAGACTGGTGGATAGAGCCATAAGGACACAGCATCTCTACTGATAAAGACGTTTAATCCTCCTAGTTTCTCGTTTAGCAATCTGTCACGTGTTCCCTGTCAAAGCGTTTGTGGGGGCGGCGTCACCACCATCTTTTTTCATACGCCTCTTCAGCAACGAAGACCCCATACTGGAGATCACCACGGAGACTATTATCACTATCATGATGAGCTCGGGGAACATGGAGGAGTAGGCGATGCCCGACGAGGCCACCAGCTGCGCCATGATGGCCGCCGCCAAGCCTCTGGGCATCATCGACGTCAGGACACCACCGTTCTTTCTTAGCTCTGTGTCCCTGAAGGCGGTGAACGTCACGCCGATGAACCTGCCCACCAGTAGCAGTAGAGACAGGGCGACGCTGTAGAGGACGGTCATCCTGTTCTCTATGAAGAGTATTAGGCCCAGGTAGACGAAGAAGTAGGTGCGTATGAAGAAGCTCATCTGGCTCATGAACTTCCTCATTATGCCGCCGATCTCCACGATGCCTTCCATCCTGAATATCCCGCCGATCTCGGCCCCGTTCCCCAGGATTAGCCCGAACATGAGGGCGAAGATGGCGCCGTTGCCTCCCACCACCTCGGTCAGTCCGTAGAAGAATAGGGTCACCGAGAGCGTCAGGATGTCGTCGTAGGTCCGGTCCCTTATTGCGCTCAGCAGTTTGAGCCACACCAATCCGCAGATGAGCCCGAAGACTACGCCTATGCTGAAGGCGCTGGCGATGCTCTTCGCCACCTCGCTTAACACCATGGACCTGGCGCTCACGATGAGGTCGAGGAAGGTGATGCCCAGCACTATGACGATGGCGTCGGTGAACACCGACTCGAGGCTCAGAAGCGTGTTTATGCGCTCAGGGACATCCATCTTCCTTGTTAGAGACAGCACGATGCTGCTGCTGGTGCCTCCCACGATAGTGCCCAGGAGGAGCCCGTGGAGAAGCTCCCAGCCCAGCACCAAGCTGGTGAACGTCGCGGTCACCGCCATGCTCAGCAGCACGTTCACGACCCCGAGAACCATGGCCTTGGGGCTCTCATCCAGCACCTTGTAGAGGTTCAGGCTCATGCCTCCATCGAACAATATGATGAGCAGCGCCAAGTTGCTGAAGATGGGCGCTAGGTTAGTGAACCCAGTCGGATCGATGAGGTGCAGAGCCGGCCCGAGGGCGATGCCGAAGAGGATCAGTATAAGGTTGTCCGGTATCCCCTTCCTGTTGAACAGAAAGTTACCTATGTATCCTAGGGATACGATGACGCCTGTTAAAATGAAGATGAGATAGGTCAGAGCCGTCACCTTGGGAAAAGGCTACTCCAGTAGGGCGTATAGTTGCTTCGCACGACTCTGAGTTTATATTTTACGTTTGACTTCTTCAGCTTCTCCTCAGCGTTACGCAGAAGGTTACGGCTATGGTCATCGGATTTCTCCCAAGCGACGTAGGGGGCCGTAATGGACCCTTTGAACTTCTCAGCCAGGTCTATGGCCTCGCTGAGGGCGTTGTTTGCGTGAGCTGAACCGTCATAGGCTACCAAGATTTTCATCAACGGCTTCATTGCTTCACCTTTTGAATTAAATTGGAAACCGCATCAATTTAATTTATTTACCCAATCTGTGTGATTGCTCGATTATTCGGGTCTACGGTCACAACCGCACAAATGCTTAAAATGAGCTATGGAAGACGAGTAGACCATGAAGCTCAAGGTTACTAAGCCTCACGAGGCGTCCTTCGACTACAACGTCGTCTTCAAGAGAGGCGACAAGGTGAAGGTGAGGCGCGAGGACCCCGAGATGCCGGGCTGGTACTGGTGCGAGAACAACGAGGGCGTATGGTCGTGGATACCTGAGGAGTACCTCAGCATCCACGGCGATGAAGGCATCTTAACCACCGACTATGACACCAGAGAACTCACCGTGGACTCGGGGGATGTTTTCGAGTACGTAGCCGAGGTAAAGTACTGGACTCTCTGCAGAGGCGGGGACAGAGAGGGTTGGATACCCACCGAGAACCTGGAGCCAACTCAATAAATAAACCGAGGCAGTGCCGCATATCAAAACATGGAAGGCTGTGAGCAGCTTAACCTCCGCCGCCTCGAAGGCAGCTACCTCAAGTTCATCGTAGAAAACCATGCCGAGTCTAGCTTGCTGGAACACGTCGAGAACTGCACCTTGTGCAGGGAACGCGTCAAGGGACTCATAGAGACCGGCGGCCCCTCAACAAACTTCGGCAGCCTGTTCCAGAGGGAAATGGACGACCCCTCAGCGCCCCGGTTCACCGACCATAGCGACCCCGAAGACTTCATGGATGCCCGCATCCGGTGGAGGAAAAACAGGCTCAAACAGCTCAACGAGAGCGCGGAGGCCGAGCTGGAGGACCTCAGGAGAAGGATCAGCGTCTGAGGCCCAGCTTCCTCTCCAGCTCCTCGATGGCGTCCTGATAGTCGCTCCACATCCTGCCCCCAGAGACGCCGCCGTCCACAACCAAGGCATGGCCGTTGACGAAGCCTGAGTCGTCGCTCGCCAGCCAGAGAGCCGCTTTAGCTACGTCGTCCGGGCTTCCCGGCCGCCTGAGGGGCTGGGCCTCCTTAAACGATTCGGCTATAATGCCAAGCATGGCGTCAGCCTCCCCTATGGGCACACCCCTCGCGAGGGCGATCATGGGGGTTGGCATGAACCCGGGTAGGATGCAGTTCACCCTCACGTTGTCCTCACCAAGCTCCATGGCCACAGACCTCGTGAGCTGCACCACCCCGGCCTTGGCGGCGCTGTAGACGTGGTTCCCATAGCCCGTTCTAATGGCGGCGACGCTCGCCGTGTTGACGATGCTGCCGCCCCCCTGGCCCCGCATCACAGGAGCGGCGTGCTTTATACCGAGGAAGACTCCCCTCAGCAGGACCGCCACGGTCCTGTCGAACGCCTCCACCGAGACGGACTCTATGGGCCCCACCGCCCCCGCGATCCCCGCGTTGTTGAACATGCAGTCGAGGCGACCATACACGTTAACAGCGTGGGATACGGCGGCCTTGACGTCCTCCTCCCGACTCACGTCAGCGTGCACGTACTCCGCGCCCAGCTCGGAAGCCAGACTCTCGCCCCTCTCGTCCTGAACGTCCGCGACCACTACCTCCGCGCCCTCATCTACAAACAGCCTGACAGAAGCCTCCCCGATACCCGAGGCGCCGCCCGTGATAACAGCCACCTTACCCTCAAGCCTACCCATAACAACCATGGGATAATGTGTGAAACGAGAATAAAACAGGGATGAAGAAAAAGGGCTAATCCTCTGGGTGAAGCTCCACCACCATCCAGGCCTCGACGCATATCCAGCCAGGGTGGTGAGCCGGCAGCGCCGCCCTCGCAGGCCTGCCCTCGTATTCGCCCCATATCTCGATGAGGAGATCAGTGAAACCGTTGAGCACCTTAGGCTGATCCATGAAGCCCTCCGCGCTGTTTATGAACCCCACGACTTGGAGCACCTGCTTGATCCTGTCTAGGCTGCCCAGCTGCTTCTTGAGCTGAGCCAGGCAGTTCATCGCTGTCTCCCTCGCCCCCTGGTAGCCCTCCTCGATGGTCAGGTCCTTGCCTACCATGCCGCGTTTCGTGGTGGTGAAGGGCCCCTGGCCGCAGCTGAAGGCGATGTTGCCCGCCCACTTGGCTCCGATGTAGTTGCCCTTGGGCGCCGGCGCTTCCGGTAACTCGATGCCGAGCTCCTTGATTCTCTCTTCGACGTTCATACAGGGAGTATTGGAGACTGCACGATATAGACTTTCGCAGACGACCGCACGGGAAGCCGCTTAAATAGAGGCGTAGACAATGCAACACAAATGGCTCAGGGAAGAATCGGGGCGCTCCTGGAGGCGCTCCTAGTGACGTTCCTCTGGTCCACCAGCTACATCCTCACCAAGATAGGGCTCACAGAGATCAGCCCCCTCGTGCTCGTCTCCCTCCGCTACATGGTCGCGTCCCTCGTCCTGGTCCCCGCGGCGGTGCTGCGGGGCGAACACAGGGCGCTGGACCGGCGGGCCGCCCTTAAACTGGTGTTCCTGGGGATAGCGGGCTACTCCGTCGCGCAGGGGCTGCAGTGCGTCGGGCTATACCACCTCCCCGCGGTCACGGTGACTTTCATCCTCAACTTCACCCCGGTAATGGTACTAGTCATCGGGCTCGTCTTCCTCAAGACGCCGCCGACGCCACGGCAGGTAGCCGGGATCGTCCTCGTGATCGCAGGAGCCTACATATACTTCGGCGGAGTCCCCGCGGACAGCATAACTGGCGTGATTATTACCCTGGTCTCAGGGCTCGGGTGGGCCACGTACCTAGTCGCCGGCCGAGCCTTCTTCAAGCCGGGGGACATTGGACCATTGGGTTTATCAGCGTTCGCCATGGGCGTGGGCACCGTCTTCATAGCGGGCTCGGCCTGGTTCATCGAGGGCTTCACCGCGCTAAACCCAAGCGTCTGGGGCATAGTGATCTGGCTAGGGGTAGTGAACACCGCAGCCGCGTTCTTCCTGTGGAACCACGCTCTCCAGAGGGTGGAGGCCTTCGAGATATCGATCCTTCAGAACACTATGCTCATCCAGATAGCAGTGCTGTCCGTCATCTTTCTAGGCGAGACGCTGACCGCCATGAAGTTGCTTGGGATGGCCGCGGTCTTCGTGGGCGTGCTTATAGTGCAGCTCTCCGGCCTCAGAGGTGCGGGCAGAAGCTGAACTCCCGGTTCTCCATCACAGTGAACCCGAGCTCGGTGAGGGCGACGCGGCCGTCAAGGAGCTCCAAGTAGTCCAACGCCTCGAGGTACTCCAAGTCTTCACGCAGCCTCCCCGCTTCGATGTAGTCCAGCGACCCCATGTCCTCCAGGCTCACAGAGCCTCCACCCGAGGCCCTGTGCCTGTAGAGCGACTCCATTATGCTGCGCCTGTTATCGATGGCTGAAGCGTCCACGGATACGGTTCACATCCGGCGGATTATAGGGTTTGCCGAACAAATGACCGCGAACAAACGGGGGGAGGGGGGCCATCCTCTTCATCGGTTACCCGATGCAGGGAAAAGAGCCGTCTGAGGGTACTGGCCCTTCGAGGCAGGCGGCTCCCCGAGGACGTAAACCATCTCGATTCCCTGCTCCGGCTGGATTCCGCTGAGCCGGAAACCCAGACCCTCATAGAAGCTCCTGAGCCTCCTACCCTTCTCGTCCACGTCCTCCGTGTACAGACGGATCACGCCGTATCCTTTCGCCACGCAATGCTGTATGAGCAGCTTCACTAGGGACTTCCCTATCCCCTTCCCCTCGTTCAGGGCGACGACCTCGTCCAGGAAGAAGGTTGAGGGGTCCAGCTCGTACCCGTACAGCATCCCCACCAGACCCCCGTCCACGAGCACGGTGAAGGCGATGAAGCCACTCCGCCGGCTCTTTGAAGCGATCTCGTCCCTGCTGTACCAGAGCTCCTCCTTGAACGCCCTGTGGTCCACTGACTCAAACATACCCAGGGCTGACTCATCTAGTGTTGTGCTAGCCCTCACCTCAACAGGCTTTCCCAGCTTCTCAGATAGAAAAACCTCGGCCTTCCTCAGGCCCTCGAATAGATGCGTGACATCTTCATCCAAGTCAGGATCTTCCCCTCCAGAACGGCGGTTCACTATGTGACATAACTCGGCTTGTCCTCGGAGGCAAGAGGCGCGGCTTCGCCTATGTCGATGATGCCGTACCTGCGCATGGCGGCCTGTATCACCTCTCGTACCATGTCGTCGTAGGTCTTGCCCGCCGCTACCCACATCATGGGGTAGAAGCTCAGCTCGTCCCTCACAACGTCGTAGTCGATGCCTGGCAGGGTGTTCACCTCCAGGAAGTACAGCTCCCCGTCCACGTCCAGCCGGTAGTCCAGCCTGGCCCAGTCGAGGCAGCCCAGCGCCCTGAAGCTGGCCTTGGCGTGGGCCTCGATGCGTCCCCTAAGCTCGTCGTCGATCTTCGCGGGGCACTTGTAGTTGCTGCTGTCGTCGAAGACGCTCTTGGCCTTCTGGCCTAGGACCCTCCCCAGCTCAGGTGGGAACCCGCTGAAGTCCACCTCAAGCACTGGCAGCACAATCGGCTCCTCGTCGCCGAGGTAGTTGCCCACGAGGCCGACGCTGAACTCCCTGCCGTCGATGAACCTCTCCACCAGTATGGGCTGCCTGTATGTCAGGAGCATCTCCTCGAGCTTCTTCCTGAACGCGTCCTCGTCGTTCACCACGTTGTCCCAGTTGATTCCTATGCTGCTGCCTTCGTGGCTCGGCTTCAGTATAAGAGGGTAACCGAGGCCCTGCCGCATGGGCTCATCGGGGGACGAGAACACCTGGAACGGCGCAGTCTTGAGGCCGTGGTGCTCAAGGATCATCTTTGTTGTCGGCTTGTCGAGGCCGATGGCGTTGGCCATTATCCCTGAGCCCACGTACGGGATGCCCAGCATCTCGCAGAAGGCCGGCACCTGGCTCTCCCTGCTCTCACCCCTCAAGCCCTCCGCCCTGTTGAACACGATGTCAGGCTTCTCGAGCCTCAGGTTCTCGTAGCAGTCCTCGTCCGCCTCGATCAGCAGGTACTCCCAGCCAGCCCTCTCGATGCCGTTCCTGACGTGTTCGATGGTCTCCTCCGGCTCAAACTCGACGTTGAACTCGTCGTCCGCGACCCTCGTGTTACAGCAGAAGGCAACCCGCAGCCTAGGGGACGTCGCTCAGGACCTCCTTGTAGATACTTAAAGCTTGCTTCTTGATGTGGCTGGGCAACGTTATGGACTCTTGTATCTCGAAGAAGGTCTTGTAGAGCTCGTCTTCCCTGCCCCTAGCC
>CAYFYM010000324.1:0-6924 GCA_964347405.1 uncultured Candidatus Bathyarchaeia archaeon
GGGAGAAGTCGTAGCTGTTCACGCCCTCCTCGTAGCCCCTCCTGATGTCGTCGAACTTGGCCTTCGCCGAAAGGCTGACGTAGAACGGCGTGTAGCTGTGGCATCTCCTGTGGTGCTTGGTCTCCAGGTACACCAGCTCGCCGTCCCTCTCCAGCACCCCGTCTATCTCGTGTTTGACGCAGCGGCCCCTTATCACGGCGTTGGGCCTCACGTCGTATCCCTCGGAGGCCAGCAGGAGCCTCACGTACTCCTCGAAGTCGGGCGCCGACTTCATCAAGACGAGGGCGGACCTGAGGTCCCGCTTCAGTCTGCCCGTCTTCTCCCGCTCATCAAGCCTCCGATGCATTATGTCCAGTATCTTGCTCGTCCGTATGCCTGAGAACAACTTGGACTCGATCTCGTCTAGCATATCCTTCGCTTCCTTGCCCGTCACGCCGTACCGGCTGAGGGTGCCAAGGACCTTCTCTGGGTCGTACTCCTGTTTCTCGCCGTTCCACTTAGTTACCTTCAATTCTCCAGCGTTCACCGCCGCCATCATGAGGCATGGTTGCTGTATAGAGGTTTCTTGTGGCTGAATATAAAGGGGAGAAGATGCGTGCCTCTTATTCCCTCGGCGCCGTGAGATGGCTACACGTAGAGACCCATGCGCTCCAGCTCAGCCGCCACGTCCCCCAGGCCGGCCTCAACCAGCTTCCGCCTCGTGGGGACGCCCGTCGCTGGGTCCCACCCCCGCAAGGCGTAGAACTCGTCCAGGAGAAACGTGAGGTCCTCCCTCCGCAGCCTCCGCCCCTCCAGGTCCATCCCGCTGAACTCGTGGTCGTGGAGCCAGTCGTCCATCCTCCGCCGCCCCTCCCTGCAGGCTATGGCCCTCTCCAGGTCGCAGAGGGTGTCCATCATGCCGTACAGCTCCCTCTGGCTTCGCTCCAGCCCGGTCACGGCCCGGAGGAGCTTGCCTCCCGCCTCGTCGTCCCCCCTAAGGTCCCCGGTGTGCCACGAGTACCAGAGGGGGTACTTGAAGTCGCAGAGGGGGACGCAGTCGAGCTCCATGCCCACCAGCATCCCGAAGCCGGCCGCCTCCGCCTTAAGCCCCGTGGTGTACTGGTCGAACGCCTCCCTGCCGCCCATCCACTTCTCCGCCAGCGGCCCCGCCACCCTCCAGTACGTGTCGGACATGTACTCGACGCCGGGGACCCGCATCATACCCGTGTTCACGTGAAGCACCGAGAAGTCCCCCTGGTCCACGCAGCACCTGAGCAGCTGGGGGTGGTAGAGGCGGCCGCAGCCCTGGCCGCCGCAGAAAAGGTGGTGCCTCGGGTAGCCGCCGAAGCGGCCCGCCCTGGGGTATCCCTGCTGGTAAGCCAGCCTTATGGCCTCAACGTCCTCCTCCCCTAGCCCGAACTCGATGGGGTGCTCCATCATGTAGTGCAGAGCTCTGGGCAGCCCCTCAGCCAAGAGATCGCCGAAGCCCCTGCGGTGCGCGACGTCCTCCAACAGCTTGACTATGAACTCCCTGCTCCCGAAACTGTCGAATGGGAGGCCCGTGTTATCCTCGTCCAGGACCCCCGCCTCGTGCAGGTGGTGGAGCAGGTTGAGGCCGCCCAGCGTGTCCATCCTGGGTCCACCCTCGGGGCTGTGCCTCGGGTCGGGGCAGTAGCCCCTGATGGTGAAGTAGAACTCCCACGCGTTCAGGCCCAGCATGTCTAGGAGATGGGAGGCCTCCACGGAGACCTTGCCGTACATCTTTCCGCCGCGTAGCCTCTGCTCGGGTGGGATGTATATGCCGTATTCGACGCAGGTGGAGGACCCCGAGGGTATGGAGCCGTCCAGATATCTTACGTTGATCTTGCCGGTGCCTGCGGCGCAGTTGCAGATGGAGCAGGAGTAGCAGCCTTCGTACCACCACCGCGCCTTCCCGGCCTTGTAGTCGTCGTAGACGGCCGTGTTCCTGGCGTGCTCGGACCAGCCGCCCACCGCCACCCTCCGGCCGCCGGGGTCCCTGTCCTCCACCCTGCGGGGCCCCGAGCTCAGGTAGCTGAGGCGGACGTACAGCTCCTTGAGGGCCTCCGGGTCGGCGACGCGTATGCCGCCGGTGCCCCGGACCGCCACGGCCTTGAGGTTCTTGGACCCCATGACGCCGCCGAACCCGCCCTGCCCGAAAGCCACGTTGCTGTCGCTGGAGACCACGGCGACCCGGGACAGGTTCTCCCCGGCCGGGCCGATGAGGAGCACCTTCGCCTCGTCGCCGTGCCTCTCCCATATCCGCCGCTGCGCGGCGTGAGTGTCGAGGCCCCAGACATACCCCGAGGCGGGGCGGACCTCCACCTCGTCGTCCGTGATCCAGACGTATGACGGCTCATGCGCCCGCCCCGCGATCACTAGGCCGTCGTAGCCCGCGAACTTAAGCTCGGGCCCCCAGTGCCCCCCGGCGCTTGAACGCGCATAAGACTCCACGGGGTAGGTCTGGGGCGCCTTCCCCACCATGGTCATCCGCGCCGACCCTACAGCTAGGCAACCCGTCGCCGGCCCCGTCATCACTATGAGCCTGTTCTCCGGGTCGAAAGCCCCGCAGCCGGGGGGCACCTCGTCCCAGTAGATCCTGGCGGCTATGCCTCTTCCGCCCACGTAAGTGGGGAGATACCACTCCGTCGGCACCGTCTCGGATGAGCCGTCCGTGAGGTCAATCCTCAGGATCTGTCCGACGTAGCCATGGTCCGCGTTCACTTGATTCCCTCCGGGTCTTCCCCGATCCACGTTGAGCCGCCCCGGACGTAGACGACGGCCCCCGTGGGGCAGCCCTCGACGCACGAGGGGCGGCCGCCGCAGAGGTCGCACTTGTACGCGACGCCCCTGGCCTCGTCGAGCATAATCCTGGGGGGATCGTAGGGGCAGGCGTCTACGCATCTCCCGCAGCCGACGCAGGTCTCCGTGTCCACGACGACGGCGTAGGCCGAGTCGCCGTCGAGTCTGATGGCTTCTACGGGGCACGAGGCCATGCACCTCGGCTCATCGCACTGGTGGCACTGCAGCGGCGTGAAATCGGGTCCGTTCAGGGGGTTCCGCTTCACCCTGATCCTGGAAAGGCTGGGCGCCACATATCCTTCATGGTTCAGCGAACAAGCCGCCTCGCAGGCCCTGCATCCTATGCATATCTCGTCATCCACCACCAGGAGCCCATTGGCAGCCTCGACGCTGTCCGGTGAAGCCTCATGCATGGACTGTCCCCTAACAGTCACGGGGTATGTCCGGACGGTTATTAGAAGCTTGTTCACAGCTTCCATGGTAGAGCCTACGAGATGGACCCGTCCCGAGAGAAGGATTCGCCTTAAACACAACCAAAACAGCTTACATAAAAACGTTGAATACATTCACGGCTTTACGACAACCTAAACGATAAAAGGCGTCATCGAATCCTGTTTCAAATGAAACGAGGAGTCCTTTCCTTGTACCTTCTGTACTCCTCCCCGAACTGTTCGAGGAGCCACGGCTCCTCGGCGAACGGCGCGACGATGAACACCAGCATGGCCAGGACTCCTGTAACCACCGCCTCGTAAGAGCCTGAGAAAACCATGAACCCAGGGTAAAACAGTAGGTACCCCACGTACTGCGGGTTACGGGTATACATGTAGGGCCCGCCGGTGACGAGGCCGCCTTTCAATCCCAGACTCTGGCGGAGGCTCAGGGTAATAACGCTCCATATCATTATGAGAGAGCCGGCCAGCATCAAAGCCCCACCCGTGACGAGCCTCGCCGCCGGATACCCGAGGCCGAGAGACCCCAAGTCCAGCGCCCCCACGACGACGACCCCCGACAAGCCTAACGTGAGAACCGTCCATGTGACCCAGAACTGCCACGAGTCTCTGCCGGGGGGAGGCCAGATCCGGTGGCTCGGAGCAAACACGCTGTACAAGGCGCCCAGCATGGCTAGAGAGTTGAGCAACACGACAAACAGGAAGACAACGTCGGTTATCCGGCTTCACCACCTGCGGGGGATCCCGATGAACATGGGCACCCTTCTCCTGTACTCGTGGTACCGCTCACCGAACAGCGACACCATCTCCTCTTCCTCCTTCTTGGCCAGCCTGTAGTACTGGACCACCAGCAGCGGCCACATCACGATGAGGGGCAGCGTGGCCCAGTGGACCAGCAGGCCGAGCGTCATCAGGATGAACCCGGTGTACTGAGGGTGCCTTATGATTGAGTAGACTCCCTCGGTGACCAGCCTCCCCTCCCCCTCTTCTCTACTCCAGTACTCCTGGTGGATGACTTTCCAGCCCCTGTAGATGAGGACGCCGCCGATCACGTTCAACGACAAGCCGACGTACATGCCCCAGTACCCCACGACGCCCTCCAACGTGTGGCCCCAGAGAACTCCCCGGGGCAGCGAGACCCCGAACGCCCACGTCACAAAGTACAGGCTGAGGGGTATCCCGAACATCTCGAACGCGGACGCCACGATGAAAGCGAGGTACGTCCCCGCGGGCTTTACGCCGGCCTTACGGTTGAAGGGCAGGAACACGAGGAAGGAGGCGAACAATACGACCCAGGTAACTACTCCCACCCAGTTCCCGAAGTAGAGGGTCTGTGAGATCAGCTCCTCGAGAGCCATGGGTCTGCCTCAGTGCCTCTCCACGCTCTGTATGAAGGCCCCGTGCCAGCTGTGGTACCAGACCGAGCCGTCTATGGAGTTGACGCTCAGCATCCCGAACACCTCGCCTTCTCGTTTGGTGTGTATGGTGTAGTAACCGTAGAACGGGTGAGGGTCGTCCGCCTCGGAGCCGGGGTACACCTCGTCGAGGAAGCCCTGCGCGATCGCGACAGCCTCCTCCTCCGAAACCTGGTCACCGACGTAGCCTGGCGGATAATAGTTGCCCATCATGCCGCCCGGCGAGCCCATCATTCCGCCGTGGCCGTACTTGAAGTTCCACATCATGTTGGGTCCGTACTCGGGGAATATCTGACCCGTGGTTTTGTCTATGAGCATCTCGAAAGCCCCCATCCCGGTGGATAACTCGCTGTAGATGACGTAGTAGTTGTACTCGAACTCCATGATCTCGCTGATCTCGAGGTCGCTGGAGCCCAGCGAATCCAGGTACCTCTCGCTTATCCGACTCGCTTTAACCATCGACACCCCCCGGCTCTGATCGTAGAGCACGTACCCTATGCCGATTACCGCCACCGCGAGCATCAGGATGCCTATCTTACTGATGTCTTCTTCGTTCATCTCTTCACGCCCTAGAGCCGCTTCATCATCTCTTCGAACTCTTCTTGGGACAGCTCGCCTCTCGCGAAACGCTCACGCACGATGTCCCTAGCCCTGTCAGCTTCGCCTCTGAAGGGGCGACGATCGGCGAACACCAGGTACAAGCCGGCGATGAGGAGGAGCCAGAGCGCGCCCATGCCTAGGCCCATCCCGCCCCACCCCATCATCGTAGTCGGGCCCCACATGTGTGAGCCCATGCCCCAGCCGCCCATCGCGAACACGAACAAGGCGCCGAGGACCAGTGCTCCTGTTAAAGCTATCATTTTCATCAAGCTTGTGAGCCGCAGCGCACCATATAAATATATTTAATTATGATATATTTTATTTTGAGTTATCCGTTGGTTGTGGGTCCCTCCTGGGGACGGTGACCAGCAAGACCTCCTCGTAATCCTCCAGGAAGAAGGAGTTTGCCTCAAGGTCTTCAAGCCTCCTCGAATTCGCCCTCACCCACTCCCTCAAGGCGTCGAACTCGGCCCTCAGCCTCTCCAACTCAACGGAAGACAGAGTCTCACCTCGTGAGCAACGACACGATGTAGAGAAACAGCAAGCCGACGTAGAAGTACCTCATCCAACCGTGGCCCATCCCCGCACCGCAGCAGCCGCCTACACCACCGTGATGGCGTCCTTGTTCATGGGCCTCGTCTCTTTCAAGGTACATGGATGGGTGGGTGTTGAACGCCTTCATGCACCCCTCCGAGCAGAAGTGGTACTCTCTGCCCCGGTACTCCGTCACCCAGTCAGACCCCCCGAGGGTGACCGCCATCCCGCACACGGGGTCCCTGACCACGCTGGTTCGTGTATCACTCAACGTGTTTCGTTTCCTCCATCTCGTGCTTGTAGTGGCTGGCGCAGTGCACACAGCAGAAGACCATCTCCCTTCCCTCGATCTCCTCCGTGTATGCCCCCTCGTATACCTTGCACCCGCAGTGGGCGCAGATGTCTAGGCTGGGCTCCAGCGCCGTCTCGATTATCCCCGCGAACCTTTGGAAGAGCTTGTTCGTGAACCCCAGCCCATCCTCCGTAAGGTAGAACATTTTCCGCTCCTTCTCGCCGACCATCTCGATCTCGTGGGCGATCATTCCCCTATCCTCGAGGAGCTGTAGAAACGGGTACACGAGGCCAGAGCTCAGATTCTTCCCGACCCTCTCCTTGAACTTGCTCATTATCTCGTAGCCGTGCACCGGCCCCTCGTACAGTATCGTTAGTATGTAGAACCTAGAGAAGTCGGATACTAGGTTGTCTAGCTTCCTACGCGCCATGTTATATTCCATGATATATCATAAATTGATATATTTATAGTTTGTTAAAAAAGGGGATGAGAACCTACACTACTTGCGTAGATACTTGCTCGGGTCCTCGTCGAACTGCATCTTGCAGTGCTTGTTACAGAAGTAGTACTTCTCGCCGTCATACACCGAGGTGTACTTACTCGACTTCTCGTCTACCTCCATTCCGCACACAGGGTCCTTAGCCAACTCTTCACCTCCTTAACTTTGGTAAGAGGGGCGGATGTTCGCCCTCCTCAGCATGTTCGCGTTGGTAACCACAGTCACGCTGCTGGTGGCCATCGCCAGCTCGGCGACGACGGGGTGCAGAAGCCCGAGCAGCGCCAGCGGGATAGCGACAACGTTGTAGAAGAACGCCCAGAAGAGGTTTTGCTTGAT
>CAYFYM010000325.1:0-6928 GCA_964347405.1 uncultured Candidatus Bathyarchaeia archaeon
ATGGATGAAAAGTTCGCGCTCCTAATCGTCGACAACTTGAGGCCTACCCTTGAGGAAGAGAACACCGAACCCGCTCGGAGGGCAATTCACGAGCTGTTCATGGAGCACGTCATGTCTCACGCCCCCGGGTATCCCCAGTTAATGAGCTGGACAGATCTAGATATCTTGCCTACACCCGCTGGAGAGGGGATGGCCATGCAACTGATCGCCAGTATGGAAAAGCAGAACGTCTTGGGTGTAGGCCTCGGAGGCGCCACGACCAATATCTACTCCATCTGGGACGGTCGTTTCGTGAGGAGCGTGAGCGCAAACCTGGGTATGAGCTACAGCATTTGCAACGTCATGAAGGAGGCAGGCATCGATAATATCATGCGGTGGGTGCCTTTCGAAATCGAGGAAATGAACCTCGTTGACATGTTGAGGAACAAGATGATAAGACCCACGACCATCCCTCATAGCCTTGACTCCTTGGTCGTCGAACAAGCGGTTGCTAGGGAGGCACTGAGGCTCGGTCTACAGCACCATAAAACGATAGCCACGAGGCTGAAGGGAGCCAAGAAGGCGGAGAGGATGCTGGGGGACCTCCTCGAGTATACGATGCAAGCCACATACATAGAGATGATGAATATCGGCATAATAGCGGGTACAGGTGGTCTTCTCTCCCACGCCCCCCTCAGAGTTCAGTCGATGTTGGCTCTTACTGACGCGTTCCAGCCCGAAGGCATCACGAAGCTGTATCAAGACAGCGTCTTCATGATGCCCCACCTAGGCGTCTTATCCACAGCCTACCCTGAAGTCGCCTGGAGCGTCTTCGATAAAGACTGCCTCATACGACTCGGCACAGTCATCGCACCGGCAGGGGTAGCTCGCGAGGGAGAGCCAGTTCTCGATGTTCACATCGATCTCCCCAACGGGGAAACGTATGAGAACGAGCTGAAGTTCGGTGAAATCGTCAAGGTTCCGCTTCAAGAAAGAAAAGAAGCCAGAGTGACTCTTGAGCCTAAGAAGGATTTCGACGTCGGCGAGGGGCATAACAAACCCCTCGAGGATACCGTTGAGGGCGGGGTCGTCGGCATCGTTCTGGATGCGAGGGGTAGACCGCTGAGCCTCCCCGAAGACGTAGAGGAGAGAAGGAGGAAGATCGTCGGGTGGTACGAGTCATTGGGTGTATACCCAGAGGGTTTCTTGGAGAGGTGCAGAGGGTGACAGATATGGCTGAAGAGGACAACAACTCGACTAAGGAAGCTTACGCTTACACGCCCGGCCTCAAGGTGAAGCGGTGTATCGAGATCACGAAGACCAGGACGCTCCCAATAACTGGGGAGGTCCTAGTCAAAGAAGGGTCCAAGGTAGATTTCAAGTCCATCGTGGCCAGGGCGAATGTGCCCGGGAAACCTAGCGTCGTCAAAGCCTACCAGATCATAAACGTGGCGCCAGAGAACCTGCCCCCTTTCATGGTTAAAGACGTAGGCGATGCGGTTGAAGAGGGGGAGATAATCGCAAAATACACGCCCTTCTGGGGGTTGATCAAGAAATTCGTGCATTCGCCCACAGACGGCGTCATAGAGTCCATCTCGGATATCACTGGGCAAGTCATAATCCGGGAGCCGCCGACGCCGGTCGAGGTGGATGCATACCTCAAAGGAGAGGTGACAGATACCTTCGAGGAGAGAGGGATAGTGATCACGGCAAACGGCTGCCTCATACAGGGAATCTTTGGGGTTGGCGGAGAGAACCATGGAAAACTGAAGATGGTGGCGAAGTCTCCCGACGAGCAGCTCACCGCTGACAAGATCACCGAGGATCTCAAGGGAATGATCGTCGTCGGCGGAGGCTTGGTGACTATCGACGCCCTCAGGAAAGCTCAGGAGCTAGGCGTGAAGGGAATAATCGCCGGGGGCATAAGAGGCGGAGAAATCTCAACGTACTTGGGTTACGAGATCGGGGTCGCTATCACCGGACACGAAGACATCCCTATCACCCTCATCGTTACAGAGGGGTTCGGCGATATACCGATGTCGAGCAGAGTCTTCGATCTCCTCAAGCAGTTTGAGGGCAGCATGTTGGCTATTAATGGGGCAACCCAAATTAGGGCGGGCGTCATCAGACCAGAGATAATAATCGTTCACGACGAGCAGGAAGAAACCGTCGTCGAAGAGGTCGAGGGTGGGATGAAACCCGGTACTTTAGTCAGGATCATACGTGAGCCTTACTTTGCTAAGATCGGGACAGTGGTCAGCTTGCCTGTCCACCTTCAGGAGATCGAGACTATGTCTAAGGTGAGGGTCGTCGAGGTTGAGATCGACGGAGGAAAAGTCGTGGTGCCAAGAGCTAACGTCGAGATAATTGAGAAGTAGCGCCGTGAGCGAGCCCTTGAGTCGGTTCTCATTCTTTTTCCTTTTTATTGCTTGAATCGGTTTCTTCCGCGAGTTTGTCTTTCGATTTTAGGTACGAGACTATGAGGAGCACCACCGACAAACCTAGGAGCGTGATCTCGTCCTTTGTTGGTGTCGTTATCGTGCCCGATATGAGGCCCACTGCTATGAAGATTAGTAAAGCGACGACTGCGGCGAGCACTCCGAACCCTACATCCTAGTTTTGGTAATCTCTATAAATCTTTAGGTCCTTCAATTAGTTATTTTTATTTATTTTTTCCGCTTCTTTCACACAAAACCCGTTTAAGCTAGATATGCCTCCTATTACTTCATGAGCGCGTTGTTGAATGGCCTTGAGCCCGAGAACGTCTGGGTCATTTTCGAGGAGATATCGAGCATACCCCGTTGCTCCAAGAAGGAGGAGCGGGTCCATCAGTTCTGGGAGGGCTGGGCGCCTGAGAACGGCGTCTATTTCAAGAAGGACGAGACAGGCAACGTCCTCCTCGTCAGGGAGGCAGCACCAAGGTGCGAGGACTTTCCCACCTTGATCCTACAGGGCCACCAGGACATGGTCTGCGAGAAGGACATGGACAGCGACCACAACTTTGAGGCAGACCCCATACCACTCAGGGTTGAGGGCGGCATGGTCTCAGCTAACGGAACAACCTTGGGGGCCGACAACGGGATAGGCATGGCTTTGGCGATGGCTGTCCTCATAGAGCCCTCCCTTGAAAGGCATGGGAGGATAGAGGCTATCTTCACGGTCGACGAGGAATCTGGGTTCACCGGCATCAGGAACATGAAGGCCGAATTCTTCAGTGGAAAGAGGATGATTAACTTAGACAGTGAGGAGCTGGGCGTCGTCATCATCAGCAGCGCTGGCGGCGGAGGCACCGAGTATACTTTCCCTCTGGAGAGGAAGAGTCCAGGCGACTGGGAGGCCCTCAGGGTTGAGGTGTCCGGGCTCCTTGGAGGACACTCGGGAGTGGATATCCACCTGCCACGGTTGAACGCCAACATCCTGTTAGCTAAGGGGCTAAGGAATCTGAACAAGGAGGTGCCCATCCGGCTCATCCACTTAGAGGGTGGGACCAGGGGGAACGCCATACCACGGTCGGCTTACGCTGAGTTCCTTATCCCCGAGGGGCTGTCTTCTAAGGCTAGGGAGATCTTGGGGGACTGGGCCGCTGGACTGGATTATTCCGTTGAGAAGGGTTTATCGGTAAATGTTTCGGCATCGAGTCCTAGAGCTGCGGCGGACGAGGCGACCTCAACTAGCGTGGTGAATCTCATCTCAGAGATTCCCCAGGGTGTATTCTCGTGGAGTAAAGAATACGAGGATCTTGTCCAGACCAGCAACAACCTGGGAATAGTGAGGACCGAGGAGGACGCCATCAAGGCCCCCATGTTCAGCAGGACCTCCGACGCTGAGGACTTCGAGAAGAACCAGGCGAGGCTCAGGGAGCTGGGCGAGAGGTATGGAGTTCAGACAGAGCAGAGAAGCGGCGGCGCAGGCTGGAAGGCGGACCCAGATTCCAGTTTCTTGAAGCTTGTCTCCAAGGTCTACGAGGAGGAGTACGGGAAGAAGCCCAAGATCATGGGTATACACGGCGGTTTGGAGTGTGGGGTCTTCACCCAGCTGGACCCGGATCTGGACATCGTCTCGATAGGCCCCACCATCAAAAACGCCCACAGCCCTAGGGAGTGCTTGGAGGCGGATAGCGTGGCGGTGTTGTGGAGGGTGCTGAAGAGCGTCGTCGAGAGGATGGACGAGGAGTAACGGGGCTCGCTACAGACACCCCCTTTTTTATATATTTTATCTGGCTGGATCCGTCTACCCGTTGGCTCATGGTTATTGCCTTTATAACGGTCAATATCCTCGGTATCAATGACCTTTATAATGGTCAGAAGTGGTCTAGATGGTGCTCGACTCCGCTCAACTTGGGGTCATCGTTGAGAACCTCGTCGCGAACCACTGCAGGAGGCTTAGGTTCAACCTGGAGCCTACCCTGGAGAGCGGTATGTATTACTGGTATGACGAGGATGGGCGAGGGGTCGACGTCGTCTTATCCTTGTTCAGGAGGCCGTTACCCATCGAGATCAAGTACCGTGAGACGGTATCTGACTCGGACATCCTTGGGCTGCACAGCTTTCTCGATGAACATACAGCCCCAGTCGGCTTCGTAGTTACGAAAAACCTGTTGAGGAGGGATGCCGACATCATGTATGTTCCGCTTTGGCTCTTCCTCATTTTATGTTGATATGTGTGGGTGCACGGTGGGCCTCTTGGTGGTTACTGATGGGTGTGATTAATACGGCTCGTCTGGCCCTGGCTGGCTCAGGGTA
Source organism: uncultured Candidatus Bathyarchaeia archaeon (assembly GCA_964347405.1). Lineage (GTDB taxonomy): Archaea > Thermoproteota > Bathyarchaeia > TCS64 > TCS64 > RBG-16-57-9. The sequence goes on from CAYFYM010000325.1 coordinate 4,722, forward strand.
AAGGGGGCTTGTTCACGAGGCGCCGTACCATGCCCTGTACCTGGCGTTGGTGCACGGCAGGTACTCCTCTAGGTAGATGTCCTGTACGGGGGTGGCTGGGGCCGGGATGTCCTCGTTGTCGTTGTCTGTCTGGGCTAAGGCGGGTATGGCTAGGCCGAGGAGCAGCATGGCGGCGACGAGGGCGGCGACTACCTTGGTTTTCACGTCTGATCTTTACCTTGATTTTGTAGTAATAAGAGTTGCTGGGTTGTTACCTAAATCTAGGCAGTTACTGGTTGTGTCTATAGAAACTAATATATTGGGTGGGCGTGGTTCACATACTCCTATCTGCGGAGAAAAAGGCGATGAGGTACATTACGTTCATCGAGTTTACGCCCGAGTTCCTGCGGCTGCCGCTGGAGGAGCGGAAGGGCTTCGTGCCGAGGTGGACCAGGATGGCGTCTAGGCATGGGACGAACGTCGTCTTCTGGGGCATGCCCATGGGGGTCAGGGAGAACGTGGTGTGCGTGTTCGAGACTGAGGTCGAGAACGAGCACTTCTTCAGGTTTCAGAGGGAGTGGCTGGGCTTGGGCACCCCTGAGGCTGGGCGGTACATCAAGAGCACCAGAACCATTACCGTCGTCTGAGTGCCCCTTTCACGCTGCTTGGGTGGTTAGGTCACCATCAGCGTTATGGTGTTCCTGATGCCGGGGATGCCTCTGATCTTCCTTATGATGATCTCCCTGAGCTCGTGTCTGTCGGCGTACTCTACCTTGGTGATGAGGTCGTAGATGCCGTAGACCGTGTAGGTCTCCTTGATCTGGGGCAGCGCCTCCAGGGCTTCGGTCACCTGTTCCTCTGATCCTAGCGCGGTGCTTATCATCACGTATGCGGAGGGCATCGGGTATAGATTTGAACGGCGTGAGTTATTTGTTTCGGGTGACGAAACCTGTCTATGGGCTTCGGGGGTGGAGAGTGGGAGGTTATTTCTTTGCTTCCTCTAGTATGGCCTTGATGGTTTCCACGACGGTCTCTGTGTCCTGGTCGTCGAGGTACTGGGGGTTTATCATGAGCTTGTCCTTGGCGTCCTTGAGCATGAACCCGGGCTCGTAGAGGGCCTCTATGCTGGGGTCTCCGTCTCGGAGGCGTTTGCTGAGCTCTGCTCCGGTGACGCCGGTGGCGGCGGGGTCTAGCTTGATGTAGGCGACTGGGACCATGGGGGTGTCGTCCTCGACGGTTGATTGGGCGTCGAGGCCGGCTGTGACGCCGGGGAGGGGCTGCAGCTGGTCTCTGATCCACTCCGCTTTTTTCTTCCATTTTTTGAACTGTTTCTCCTCGTCTTTGTCGAGGTACAGCTGCAGGGCGGTTGCCATGCCGACGATGGTTTCTCTGCTCATCTTGGATGCCCTGCCTACGCCGTGGAAGGGGTAGCTCTGGAGGTGGGCGAGCTTGATGAGGTCGGCCCTGCCGGCGAGTATGCCGCTGTTGTTGGGGGCGGCTATGGTCTTGCCTGCGCTGAAGACGACGAGGTCTGCGCCTTCTTCGATGTAGCGTCTGAGGTTGCTCTTGGGCGGTAGCTCGGCGGCGGCGTCCACGATGACGGGGGCGTCGTGGCTGTGGGCTATCTCGACTATCTTGGGAAGGGGCTGGGCGTCTTCGCCGGATCGGACGGTGTAGTAGTAGGCGGCCGTGTTTTTGTTGTGGGCTTCGTGCAGGGCTTCCGGGGTGGGGTCCGCCTCGACTATCTTGCCGCCGGCGAACTCTATGGCGTGGTCGTAGGTGTTGCGGTTGGTGCGCTGGACGATGAACTCGGTCTTGAGGCCGTCGGTGTGGGCTGGGAGCCGCCTGGCTAGGGCGGTCCAGGTCTCCAGCTCCAGGGGGTCGTATTCTTCGAGCGGGGTGCCTTTCATTATGCAGGCGGCTGCTGCGAGGGTTATGGCGTTGCTTGCGCCTGCGGTGGGGTGGCCTGCCTCTGCGCCTGTGGCTTCTGCTATTTTTTTGCCTGCCCAGTGTTGGAGTTCTGGGATCTGGACGAAGCTGTTGGAGGCTTCCTGCATGGCCTTGTATACGGTGGGGTGGGCTTTGCTGCCTCCTAGTCTGGTGAGGCTGGTGGCGGCGTTTATGACGCGGCGTACGCCCAGCTTCTTGTATGGGTCTTTCATGTCGGTATTGTTTGCTCTACGGGCTTATAACTGCTTCAAGAGGATGTTGTCTGTGGGGTCTAGGTG
>CAYFYM010000326.1:0-4381 GCA_964347405.1 uncultured Candidatus Bathyarchaeia archaeon
CCCTTCGGGTGCAGGCTAGACAGGGTCAGGGTTGACTCGCTGGACGATATCCATGAGGGCTTCGTGGTCGTCGGGGCCGAGGCAGGCGACGACGTGATCGTCTTCGTTGAGCCAAGCAAGCGGCGTAATGTACTTAAAAGCGTTAGGCAACCAAACTTTACTGTGGAACTAGGAGGATGAGCGGTGAAGGTTTACGTTGTATGCGACCTTGAGGGCGTCGCCGGGGTGGTGGACTTCAAGAAGCAGTGCATGGAGGAGGGCTCCTACTACCGGCAGGCCATCAGGATGGCCACCCTTGAACTCAACGCCCTCGTGGAAGGCGCGTTGGAGGGAGGCGCAGAGGAGGTCTATGCTTGGCCGGGCCACGGGGCCTTCCCGGGCGGATTAGACGTGGAGCACCTGCACCCCGAGTGCAGTCTGGTCATGCACGCGGGCGACACCGGCCCGGCGGGCTACGACGAGAGCTTCGACGCCATGTTCCTCCACGGCTTCCACGGCATGGCCGGATCGGAGGGGGTCCTCGCCCACAGCTTCATGCCCTTCATAGAGAACATCTGGCTCAACGAGCTGAGGATAGGGGAGATAGCCATGAACATGGCGGTGTTCGGCGTCCGCGGCGTGCCAACAGTGTTCGTCAGCGGGGATCAGGCGGCCGTGGACGAGGCCAAGGCCCTCGTGCCCGGCATAGAGGGCGCCGCGGTGAAGTGGGCGCTGGAGGAGAAGGAGAGGCTCGGCGCCTTGTCCGTGAGGAAGGCGGTCGCGCTGTCCCCCGCGAAGGCCCAGGAGGCGGTGAGGGAGGCGGCTCGACGGGCCGTGAAGAAGGTTGGGTCCGTTGAGCCTTTCCGCCTCGACCCGCCTTACACCATGAAGGTCGAGTACACCGAAGATAAGTACGCCGAGCGGGCGCTGCGAAGCCCCGGCGTCAAGCGGATAGGCGAGGCGACCACGAACCAGACGAGGAACAGCCTACACGAGCTCGTTTTCTGACCCTGTTTTATCTATCCCTCCCCGTCACCCGGCTGCGTTCATGTTAAACGTCTAAGCGTAGGCACGAGTATAACACCGGGGCAATGGCAGTGGGGGAGTCGGCTCTACACGCGTTTCTGAAGCAGGTGGCCAAGCTGTGGCTCTACAACAGGCTGTGCCACACGGTGGAGGAGGAGGTGGCGCTCAACCACCTGGGGCTCCCCCGGTACTGCGAGCTGGACAACAAGAAGGTCATCGACGTGGTAGGCGTCGGGCTCAAGTACCTCGACCACCGAAGGTGGAGGCTCCGGGACGGGGGCTGCGAAGGCTTCAAGCTGGACCGCCCAGACCGGTACTTGTTCGGGTACAACGTGCTCCGCGGCGTCGAGGTCAAGGTGAGCCGCGGCGACTACCTGAACGGGTTCACCTGCACAGGATGCAACTACAACTACCTGCTCACCCCCATGAGGCTGCTGTCCCCCATAGAGGTCCCCGGCGGCGTGGGCCTCATCGAGTACAACAGGTACAAGTTCGGCTGCGAGCAGGAGGAGGAAGACTACTCGGGGGGCCGCCCCTTCAGGCTCCGGGGGCTCAGGGTGGTTAAGCCCGCCACCTACAGGAGCGTGCCTAGGTTCCACATAGACCACGTGATGAACGAGGTGGGCATGCGGCGCAGGGCGGAGGGTCTACGTTCCAGCTATGTGAGGGTGGTCGAGAGCCTCGGCGACCCCGGGATAAGGTACAACCCACCCAGGGCTGATGAGCAGAATAAGGGAGCCGTTGATGATTTTGGTTAGTCGTGGAGCAGGCTCTCGATTCCTCGGAGCCTGTTCCTGAGCGTCACTTCCGTTGTGCCGGCGGCCTCGGCGATGTCCTTCTGTATGCGTTTCTATTGTGTCTCGTTGCAGGCCATGTACAGGGCTGCCGCCGCCATTCCGCGGGGGTCCTTGCCGGTTAGCCCCTGCCTTTTCTTTGCCTTTAAGAGTATGTCGATGGCGTGTCGCTCGGTGCGCTGCGTCAGCTGGAGCTTCGAGGCTATCCCGGGGACGAACTTCATGGGGTCGTCCACGGGCATCCTCATGTTCAGCTCCTTTATCAGCAGCCTATAGGTTCTGGCTACCTCTTGGTGGTCTCGTTTGCTGATCTCTGATAGTTCCTTGAGCGGCCTCGGTATCTTGAGCTGTCTGCACGCCGCGTATAGGCTGGCGGCGACGAACCCGTCGATGCTTCTGCCTCGCAGCAGGTCCTTCTTGAGTGCCTTGCGGTAGATGAATGCCGCCCGTTCCTTGGCGTTCTTGGGTAGGTGTAGGTGTGTGCACATCCTGTCCAGCTCGGACATGGCGACGCTCAGGTTCCTCTGCCATGTCTCGTCCATTTTCGTCCTGTTGTCGAACCGCCTGAGCCTTGTCATCTTGATGCGCGTCTCGTTGTCCAGTCTATTGCCTTTCGCGTCTTTGTCTGGCCGGAAGACCGTTGAAAGTCCCTTGTCGTATAGCGTGTAGGAGAGCGCGTGCCCTGTCCTCGCTCTGCTCTTGATCTCTGCCGTGTTGAATGCTCTCCACTCGGGGCCCGTGTCGATGATGGTTGTCTGCACGACGAGGCCGCACGAGCCGCAGACGTCCTCGCCTGAGTCGTAGTCGCGTATGAGTTTCTCGCTTCCGCAGCTAGGGCATCTTATTTTTCAGTCGCCTCCGAACCTAAAAGGTGCTTCCGCGAGACAAGCTCAACGCGGTTATTAAAGTTAGTGTGTACAGTTACGTCCCCCCTGTTCATGATTTATATAGCTGTGTTCAGTTGTGTTCAACTGCAACCATGACGGTTTATGACCCTATAGCCAAGGACTCCACGGTGACCCGGACTGTGCGCATCAACGAGGCGTACGACGAGGTGCTACGGTACGAGGCGGATAGGCACGGCGTCAGCGTCAACACGCTGGTGGACCGCGTCATCCGGAAGTACTCCGTGAGCTACAGGTTCTTTGAGAACTTCGGGGCGGGCACGATCTCCCCTCAAACGTTCTCGGAGCTGCTGTCGGCCCTCGATGAGGGGGAGATAAGAGCCATTGCGAGATCGGCTGGGGCGGAGAGGCCTAAGGAGCTCATACTGAAGAGGGGGCTGCCGCTGACCTACGAGAACGCGGTCTGGTACATAACCGAGCTGCTCGGCGACAACAGCGGGTGGTTCAGGACGACTTACTACGAGCGGGAGGAGAGGGACATCATCCACATGAGCCACAACCAGGTCGAGAGGTGGAGCGTCTTCCTAGAGGAGTACATCGGGGCCTTCTTTAAGGAGGTCATAGGGGTCATCCCCGACGCCGAGGTGGTGGGCTCCTCCGTCACCTTCACCATAAACAAGCCTAAGACTAGGAGGGACTGAGGTAAACGCCCTTTTTCGCTACCTTTATACTTTTTAACCACACTTTGAGTGTAAACCCAAAGAACGTTGTGTTTAGATGTCATACAGGATAGCCAAGGTCGGGGAGCTCAGGGAAGGCAGCTACGCCATAATCAACGACGAACCTAGCCAGATCGTCAGCATACAGAAGAGCAAACCGGGGAAGCACGGCAGCGCCAAGTTCAGGTGCACCGCCATCAGCCTGTTCGACGGGAGGAAGCAGAGCTTCGTGAGCAGCACTGACTCCAACATCCAGGTGCCCATAGTGGACAAGAGGAGCGGGCAGGTCATCAACCTGGGCCCGGGCAGCGTCCAGATAATGGATCTGGAGACGTACGACATGATGGACGTTGCCATGCCGGCTGACGAGGAGGTGGCCTCCAAGCTTGAGGCCGGGAAGAACATCGAGTACTGGATCATCATGGACAGGGTGAAGATCCAGCGCGTCAAGAACTGAAGGCGCACGGATGAAGAAGGTACACCAGATTCGGCTCCGCGGCGGGATGACCGTCGGCGAGCTCGCCGATGAGATGCGCAGGGCCGGCGTCATCGGGGCAGGCAGGGTTGGGCGGGCCGTGGATATCGTAGCCGAGATGTTCGGCGACCCGGACTACACTACTTTCGTCACGCTCTCCGGTCCTCTGGTGCCGGGTGGGCTGCGCCTGGTTTTCAGGGACTTGATTAGGGACGGGTACGTGGACGCCGTGGTCACCAACGGGGCCAACATGGTCCACGACCTGGTGGAGGCCATGGGCGGGGGGCACCTCGTGGGAACGGTGAACGTGGACGACGAGGAACTCTACGGGGAGGGCTACAACAGGGCGTACGACATATTCATCGAGAGCCAGGCCTTCGCGGACCTGGAGGCCTTCATCGGCGGCATCCTCGACGACATCCCAGAGGAGAAGAGAACGGGGGTCGCGTTCCACGAGTTCATCAGGGAGGTTGGGTTGTTTAATGGCGCGGCGACCACCGAGATCTACACCGCTGCGAGATGTAACGTCCCCATCTTCAGCCC
>CAYFYM010000327.1:0-13174 GCA_964347405.1 uncultured Candidatus Bathyarchaeia archaeon
AGGGCCCTGGCGATGGCGACGCGCTGCTGCTCTCCCCCGCTTAGCTGGCTCGGCTTGTGGTCGGCCCTCTCGTCGAGTCCCACCAGCTCCAGTAGGCGGTGAGCCCTCTTATGCCGCTCGCTTCTTGACACCCCCGCGATCGCCATGGGCAGTTCCACGTTGCCTAGGGCGTCCATCCGTGGGATGAGGTTAAAGAACTGGAAGATGAACCCGATCTCCCTGTTCCTGAGCTCCGCCACTTGGTTGTCGTTGAGCTTCGAGAGGTCGACGCCGTTTATGTATACCTTGCCGGCGGTGGGTCTGTCGAGGGCTCCAATCATGTTGAGGAGGGTGCTCTTGCCGCTGCCGCTGGGGCCCATGACGGCCGTGAACTCTCCGGGCTCCACGGTTAAGCAGATGCCCTTGAGCACCTCAAGAGGCCTGCCTCCCTGTATGTACGTCTTCACGAGGTCGACGGTCTCTATGAGGTACGTCACTTCGTCTCCTCCAGCAGCTTCTCGACTAGCTCTAGTCTATGCTCCGTCATATTCCGCACCTTATTAAGGAAGCTCTTCTTCACGTCGTCGTCTAGGTCGCTGTAGAACTGGGTTAGCATCTCATGGGTCATGTCCCCGTCCTTGTCTACGACGATGCTCATCAGTCTAAGGGCTCCCTGCTTCATCTCCTCGGACATCCACTTGAAGAGGACGGCGAGGTAGTTGACGGTGAAGCCGAGTGAGTTAGCGAAGTGGATCTCTAATTGGGGGAAGAGTTCCCTCCCCTTCTCTGTTATGTGGTAGTACTCGGTTCCGTCTCTCTCCACTGTATCTACGAAGCCTTTCCTAGCCAGGCTCTTGAGGGCGGGGTAGACTGTGCCGGTCTTGGGCGCCCGCTCGCCTTCGAGCTCCTCCTTCGGGGTCTTGAGCATCTCGTAGCCGTACTTGGGGCCGCCGTCGAGCTGTATCATTAGCAGTACCTGGAGTGGGCTCACGGGCATCCTGACGGGGGTCCTGCTGCTTATGCTCAACGCCATTGAGTTGACCTCTACCTAGTAGATTTCTTCTATCTTGGAGGTGGGTCTCCTTTTTAAGGGTTACCGCCCGGATGCTTTAAACGGTTTTTCAGGTTTAATACAGAATTCGATCAGAATCTCTTTACGGCCATACGGCGAGCCCATCATGGATGCGGCGCGTCCCGCGCACCCGACACGAATATAAATGGACGCGACACCGTCGATGGTGGATAAGGTATGAGCGTCCTCGTCTTCACCGACAACCCGAGCACCGGCGAGACTCAGCTGGTACGCCGAGAGCTGATGGACAGGGGCATAGAGACCGACTATAAGGCGCCGTGGGACGTATCGCTGCCGGACTACCACCCCGAATACGATGTAGTCTACGTGCCTAGTAACATGCTTCACAGGGGCACTACCTTCGAGCTGCTGCATAGGCTCCTGATACTGAGGAGGCTCGACGAGTCCGCCGTGGTGATAAACCCCGTGGAGAGCATGCTACACTACTCGAAGGAGTACCTCTCGCTGCAGCTGGATAGGCTTGGGCTGCCGCATCCAGAGACCATGGTGACGGAGAACGTCGAGAAGGCGTACGGGTTCGCCGAGAGGCTGCTGGGGGAGGGGCGTGAGGTGGTTCTCAAGCCCATCTGTCTGGCCAGGGGCGTGGGCGTCATGAAGCTTAGTAGGATAAGGAGTCGTGAGGATCTTCTCCAGTTCCTGGTCTGGTATACCCGCAGCCACGGCGAGGGCGTGTTCTATCTTCAGGAGTATATACCTAACCAGGGCTACGACATAAGGCTCTTCGTTATAGACGGCGAGGTTGTTGGTAGGGAGAAGCGGTCGAACCCCGAGGACTTCAGGTACAACGTGGCCGTCGGCGCCTCGGCGGAGCCGTTCACTGATCCCGTGTACGACGAGCTTGCGGTGGAGGTTGCCGGCGCCGTCGGGCTGAAGATCACTGGGCTGGACGTGTTGCCCCGGGACGACGGAGAGCCATTCGTGCTTGAGGCCAACTGTTTCCCGGGCTACAAGGCGCTCATGGAGACGACGGGGATACCCATCCACGAGCTCATAGTGGATTTCTTCGAGAGGCTCATCCAGGGCTAGTGTCGGTTTTTTCGCCGGTGTAAGATTGGATGTGGCCTATCGAGACGTGTCTGCATTGGGGATGGATGGGTGTGATCCCCCTACAGGTCATGTCTGTGATGCGCGTTGGCTGGTTTGTGTCTTACTTTTTCTCGGCAGGTGTTTTCTCTTGTAGTAGTATAGCCCTTGCAGTGTTACGTACTGGTATACCGCTGTTATGATGGTTGAGAACTGCTCGATGTAGAAGAGGACCACGTTGAGCACGAGTATGGATACGAGGAGCGCCACCGACCCTAGCTCTAGGCCCCATCTGTCTCTTCCCAGGAAGATCAGGGCGGCGCTCAGCGCGAGGGCTAGCCCTACCGCGCCGTCGAGCATGATGTGCATCTGGGCCCAGAACATGTCGAAGCCTGTGGCGGATGGGAGGTCGGATAGTATGGCTGCGAGGTATTCCCCTCTCTGGCCTGAGTCACCTGCTAACGTGTTGTACTCGAGGAGCCTCATGAAGCTGGGTGTCCCCAGGATCAAGAGGCTCGCCACGAGGAACGCCTGGACCCTTCGCCTGTTCAGGTGTTTTTTCTCGACGCCGTTGCAGAACGTTATCATTTTGTCGAGTGGGTTGGGTTTCTCCGGCGCTGGCTGGAGGCCGTCGGACTCGATGAAGTCCATGAGCTCGACGGCGAGGCTTCTGAGGCTGGGGTTGCTTGTCTCGTCGAGTATCCTGTGGAGCCTGATGTGCATGTCCTCGTGTTCCTCCGGCTCTAGGCTGTGGTCGAGGACCTCGCTGAGGGTTTCCAGCACGGCGTAGAGCTCGCCCCGGGAGGTCAGTGTGGGCTCCTTGGAGAACTTCAGGTAGAGGAGCGCCGTCAGTAGGAAGAAAGCGTATATTATGGGGGCGGCTGCCGGGTAGAAGTAGTCGTTGGTCTGGGTGATGAACTTGCCCACCTCGTCGATGAACAGCCCGATGCCTACCCCGGAGAGCAGCGCGCTCCAGGTCAGGGCCCACTTGTTGGCGTAGATGAGGGGTAGCAGGCTGGCGGCGAACAGGAAGACGCCGCCGTATAGCACGTGGGCGATGTGCAGGGTCTGGTTCCCTAGCTGGGGGTAGCCCGCGAGCTCTAGGAACAGCCTGGTGAGGGAGACGCTGGCGGCGAAGCTCAGCAGCGTTATCTGGAGGTATGTCTCGGCCCTTATCCTCTGGACGGGCTCCCAGATACGGCTCACTACCTGGCTCATGAATGAGATTAGCGCTAGGGTAACGATAAATGTGTTCTGATGGAAATGAAGATGCCGGGTCTCATCTGCGCTCCACCTTGTCCACGTCGACTAGGACGACTATGCAGGCGTTGACCATGACGACGCCGTGGGTCCTCGCCTCCTCGGCGGTGTCCATGGTGGGGAACTCTAGGCCCCCCTTCACCACCGTTATCCTTCTCTCTCCCTCGGGGAGGACGGCCAGCACGGCTTCGCCGTCCACCTTACCGGGGTTGGGGGCGGCTACGGTCACGTCCACCATGAGGGCTTCCTCGAACTCGGAGAAGCTCCCGAACTTGAAGAGGCCGCCGAGCCCCACCATGCTGCTGTGGCTGATGGCATCCTTCACGGCCCTCTGAGCGGCCTTGGTCTCGTCCATGCCGTGGAGGTCTATGCCCGTCCCCACCTCCAGCAGGTATCTCCTGTAGTCCATGTCGATCAAGGGGGTATCGCGGACAAGCGTTTTAAAACCTACCGCGGCGGGGAACAGTTAAAAGAGTGTCCTCAGTCTTTCTTCAAAACAACGTGAACAATAGCTGGGTGAGCCGTGTATGAATAGGTATAGAATGCTAGTAAGGGATAAGATCAGGGAGTATCTGAGGGAGGACCTGGGCTACGGCGACGTCACCTCGGAGGCCCTCATCCCCGACGACCAGATGGCCAGGGCGCGTCTGTTTTTCAGGGAGCCGGGCGTGGCGTCCGGGCTCATGGAGGCGTCCATGGTGTTCGAGCTTCTGGGCTGCACAGTCGAGGCGCATGCGATGGACGGCGACGCCGTGGAGCCGGTTCAGACCCTCCTGGAGGTGGAGGGCCCAGCGGCGGCGATACTATTGGGGGAACGGACGGCGCTGAACATAGTCGGTAGGATGGCCGGGATAGCAACCGTCACCGCGAGGATCGTGGAAGAGGTGAACGAGGCAAGCCCCGTGACGCGTGTGGCCGCGACGCGGAAGACCCTGCCTGGGCTCAGAGACCTGGATAAGAGGGCTGTGGAGCATGGCGGCGGCGACACCCACCGGTTCAGGCTTGACGACTGCGTCCTCATAAAGGACAACCACCTGGAGCTGGTGCCGTCGGTCACGGAGGCTGTGCTCAGGGCGCGTGAGGCGGTTAGCTTCACCAAGAAGATCGAGGTCGAGGTGCGTAGCTTGGAGGATGCGGAGGAGGCCGCGCTGGCGGGCGCGGAGATAATTATGTTCGACAACATGGCTCCATCAGAGATCCATAGATGCCTCGCCGAGCTTGAGGAGAGCGGGCTCAGGACGGGCGTCATATACGAGGCGTCGGGCGGGATCACGTCCGAGAACGCGGCTGAGTACGCCGCCTCCGGCGTGGACGTCATCAGCCTGGGCGCCCTCACCCACAGCGTCAGGAGCCTCGACGTGAAGCTCGAGATCGAGATGATGTGATTGGGGCTAAGCGACCTTCAGCGCAGCATACTCGAGCTCAAGGAAGAGAAGAAGGCGGTCCTACTGGTCCACAACTACCAGATACAGGAGATACAGGAGATCGCGGACTACCTGGGTGACTCGCTGCGGCTCTGCAGGCAAGCCCAGCGCGTTAGGGACGCGGAGCTCATAGTCTTCTGCGGCGTGGACTTCATGGCCGAGACGGCCGCCGTGCTCAACCCGGACAAGAAGGTGATAATCCCGAGCCTGGAGGCGTGCTGCCCCATGGCGGCCATGCTGCCCCTGAGCAAGCTCAAGGAGGCGAAGGAGAGGCACCTAGGAGCCCCTGTGGTCCTGTACGTGAACACCCTCGCCGAGGCCAAGGCTGAGGCGACGGTGATCTGTACGTCGTCTAACTCGGACAAGATAGTCGCCGGGCTGGGCGCGGACGAGGTGATCTTTGGGCCGGACAGGAACCTGGCTTACTACGTTGAGAAGCGTGTGCCGGACGTGGAGTTTGTTGTGGTTCCTGAGGACGGCTTCTGCAACGTACACAGGTTAATGGGTAGCGGCGACGAGGCCATGGAGCTGAAGAGGCGGCACCCTAGCGCAGAGGTGTGGGCTCACCCGGAGTGTGAGCCCGAGTTCCAGGACAGGGCAGACTACGTGCTGTCCACCGGCGGCATGACGAGGCGGGCCGTGGAGTCGGAGGCCGAGGTCTTCATCGTTGGTACCGAGCAGGGCCTCATAGACCGGCTCAGGAATGAACACCCTCACAAGACTTTCCTCCCCGCGAAGAAGAACGCGGAGTGCGCCGCCATGAAGCGCATCGACCTAGATAATCTCTACGAGGCGCTACGTAAGGAGCAGCACGTGGTGACGGTGCCCGAAGACACGGCGGACAAGGCTCGGAGAGCCATCGAGCGCATGCTTCAGATGAGCTAGCAATAGTCTTTTCATGATCTTAGGCGACTGATTCTTGCTGAGGAGCCATGTCAGTGATAGAGTTCCAGGGTAAGAAGCCAAAGATACATCCCTCCGTGTTCCTGGCCCCCGGGTCCTGGGTCATCGGCGACGTCACATTGGATGAGGATGTCAACGTCTGGACCAACGCCGTCATTAGGGGAGACGACGACACCGTCAAGATAGGCGCCCGCACCACAGTGCTGGAGGGCTGCCTCATAGAGGCCCCCACGGGGAACCCCGTGGAGATCGGGTCGGATGTTATCGTCAGCCACGGCGCCACCGTCCACGGCGCGAAGGTGGGAGAAGGCGGCATCATCGGCATCGGCGCCATCGTGCTCGACAGGGCGGTCGTGGGCGTGGGCTCCATCGTAGGCTCGGGCGCCCTGGTCTCTCCCGGCGCCGAGATCCCCGCCAACCACCTGGCGCTTGGCGTGCCGGCGAAGCCTGTCAGGGAGTGCAGGGAGGCCGAGCACGAGTACATGCGCAGGGAGCATGAGAGGACCCTCAGCAAGGCAGAGGTCTACAAGAAGATATACGGCGGGTAGCGCCTAGCCTCTCTTGTTGTGTTTGAACGTGAACGCCGAGGGGCAGACGTCGTTCAGCACGCAGCCCCCGCAGTCGGGCTTCCTGGCGTCGCACACCCTCCTGCCATGCTCTATGAGCAGGTAGTTGGCGGCGAACCACTTCTCCCTGGGGATGAGCGCCATGAGGTCCCGCTCCACCTTGTCCCTGTTCTTCTCCTCCGTGAGCCCCATTAGCCTGCTGAGCCGGAGGACGTGGGTGTCCACGGCGATGCCCACCGTCTTGTCGAAGGCACCGCTGAGGACGATGTTCGCCGTCTTACGGGCCACGCCCTTGAGCGCCGTGAGCTCCTCCATGGTGTCCGGGACCTCGCCGCCGTGCTCCTCGACGATGGTCCTGGCGGCGGACTGGATGGCGTCCGCCTTCCTGTTGAAGAACCCGCTTGACCTGATGTCCTCGACGAGCTCCTCCCTGGGCGCGTCGGCGTAGTCCTCGGCCGTCCTGTACTTCTTGAAGAGGGTGGCGGTGATCTTGTTGATCTGCTCGTCCGTGCTCTGGGCGCTGAGTATGGTGGCCACGAGGAGGTCCAGTGGCGTGGACCAGTTGAGAACGGTGCCGTGCACGTCGGGGTACTCTTCCTCCAGCCGCCTTATGATCTCCATAGCGCGTTCACTCTGTTCCATGGCAGTGAGTCGTGCACGGCGTCATAAAAGCGTTGGAAGCCTTTAATTCCCGCCCATCAGATGCGTTGCCTGAGCGCCTTGTTCTGGAGGAGGAAGAGAGATGAGCCGCGGGAGAGGCTTCCGACCCGGCAGCGGTGGGTGCCCAAGATACTGGGATGGGGGGTGGAGCACCCCGGAATCGTCCGCTCGCTACCCGACATCGAGAAGACGGAATGGAGCCTGGAGGCGTCAGGGGAGGTCGAGAAACCCCGGGCGTATACGTGGGACGAGTTCATGGCCCTGCCCCAGACAGAGTCGGTGAGCGACTTCCACTGCGTCGAGACATGGAGCGTGAAGGACCAACGCTGGGAGGGCGTCAGGTTCAGGGACCTCGTGGAAGAGGTGAAGCCCACCCGCGACGCCAGGTACGTCTCTTTCGAGTGCTACGACGGCTACGCCACGAGCCTGCCAGCGGAGGAGCTGATGGGCGACGACGTCTTGCTGGCGCACAGTCTGAACGGCGCGCCCCTGCCCCAGCCCCTGGGCGGCCCCATGAGGCTGGTGGTGCCCCACAAGTACGGCTACAAGTCGGCGATGTGGCTGAGCAAGGTCGTTTTCATGAAGAGGGACAAGCTGGGCTACTGGGAGTCAGGCGTGTACAGCAACACCGCGGACCCTTGGCGTGACGACAGGTACAGGATGCGCTGATGTAACCGTTAAATCCACGTCCTCCAACTATTCCCCGATTGTTCATGGAGTATGACTACTTAATCGAGAACGCCTCCATCGTTGAAGGCACAGGCAAGAAGACGTATAAGGGAAGCCTGGCGGTGAAGGGCGACAGGGTCGCCGAGACGGGCGCTGTGAAAGGCGACGCCGCCGAGATCATAGACGCCAAGGGGCTCACCGCGGTCCCCGGGTTCATCGACGCCCACAGCCACGTGGACTGGGCGCTGCTCTGGTTCCCCAAGACGGAGAGCCACGTCATGCAGGGCATCACCACCTTCGTGGGCGGCCAGTGCGGCGGAAGCCCGGCGCCCCTCGGCGAGTACATACAGGCGCCTTGGCTCCTCCAGGACCACCTCGTGGACCTTGAGCCGTACAAATACTACCCGCGGACGCCTTGGCACAAGCTGGAGAAGGTCAACGAGTGGATGGAGGAGATATACGGCTGGACCCTGGACTGGGAGACCATGGGAGGCTTCTTCAAACGGGTTGAGGAGACCGGCATCAGCATCAACTACGCCCCGCTGCTCGGCCACGGCACCGTCCGCACCAAGGTGATGGGCCTCGACTACAAGAGGCACAGCACAAAGGAGGAACGAGAGCAGATGCACGAGCTCATCCACCAAGGCATGGAGGAGGGCTGCATAGGCATGAGCGCCGGACTCGACTACGACCCCGACGTATTCGCGGACCAGGAGGAGATCGTGGAGGCAGTGGCCCAGATCAAGGACTACGGCGGCGTCTACTGCCCCCACTGGAGGCGGACGGGGAGGCGACGCGGCGTCGCGGCGGGGCACGTGCCCAACGAGAAGATAACCGCCCTCATGGAGTGCGTCGACGTCTACAAGCGGACAGGCGTCAGGCTGCACTTCGCCCACCTCAGCACAGGCTGGCAGATATACCCCGACGCTCCCCCCGAGCTGGAGGAGGCCAACCTCAAGGCGACGATAGACATGATCACCCGGGAGAGCGAAGGCGAACTCGACATAACGTGGGACGCCATACCCTTCCTCGTAAGAGGCGGGTTCAGCGTCATGCCGTACCTCTGCGGCCTACTGGCGCCCTGGCTCAGAGAGCTGGGCAGCCGCGAGGCGCTGGGCAAGTGGCTGGCGGTCCCGGACTTCAGGGAAGAGGTCCTCGACGCCATAAAGGCGGGGAAGTGGTTCATCAGGGTGGCCTATAACCCCAACACCAACCCCCGCTGGGCCGAGAACCTCACCGTCACCAGGAGCAAGGTGAAGGACGTAGACGGTAAGACGGTCGCCCAGATCGCCGAGGAGCGCGGGAACGACCCGTGGGAGACGTACTGCGACATCATCGCCAAGGACCCAGACACCAGGGGCGTCACGGGCACAGTGACCTTCAACCAGGCCTACCTCCAGTACTACGCCCACCCCAAGGGCATGGTGGGCCTGGACACGCTGGTGCAGGACGAGAAGTACCAGGCCAAGAACCCGCCGTGGAGCCTCCCAGGCATAAACACCTTCGCCGCGTTCCCCATCTTCTACAAGACCCTCGTGAACGAGCGCAGGGTCTTCACCCTAGAGGAGGCCGTGCAGAAGACCAGCGCCATGGCGGCCCGCGTCCACCGCCTGGACGGGAGAGGCACCATAGAGCCGGGAAGCTACGCCGACATAGCGCTCATGGACCTGCCCCGCCTCAAGATAGAGGCCGACGAGATCGAGCCCAGGAGGTACCCGGAGGGCGTCAGACACGTGTTCGTCAACGGAGTACCCGTCGTAAAGGGGGGCAAACACACGGGCGCGACCCCCGGAAGGGTGCTCAAAAGGGCCTAATACCCGTTTTTACTCATTTTTACGCGAATAATAACTGTATTTACCTGAGTAACCGGGCGGATCCGCCTAGGGAAAATCCTTTTAACCTTTTATTCTGCTTATCTTACGCACCAGCGTAAAAACTAGCAATGAGGAGTCAAAATGGAGAGATCTAACACCGTTTTCATCGGACGGAAGCCTGTCCTCAACTATGTACTGGCGTGTATGACGCTGTTCAAGAGCGGCCACGGGGAGATAGTCGTGAAGGCGAGGGGCCGAAGCATCAGCCGCGCGGTTGACGTCGTCGAGGTCCTCAGGAACAGGTTCATGCCTAAAGCGGAGGTAGTGAAGATAGAGATAGGCACAGACAAGCTAGAGACCGATGACAGGGGCCCCACAAACGTAAGCACCATTGACATACACGTCAAGGCTTAGGTGAAACGGGCAGATCATCCACGTTGACCCCTCCGACGCGCCGGAGGAGCCATCAACGTGCAAATACAGCTATGCGAGTTCTGTCTAAAGAGCGGGATGCTCTGCTCGAAGTGTCAACGCAAGGTGGAGTCAGGCGAAGTAAGCGAGACATACATGGAAGTAGCCAAGGCGCTGCTGGAGATGGAGAACCAGAACCAGTTCCTACAGAAGGTGAGGCTCGACAACGTCCTGGACGCGGGCAGGTTCATCGTCCTCGTTGTGGGAAAAGGGGACGCGGCCAAGTTCAACTCCGAGCCGAGGTTCACCCGAGACCTCGGGGACAAGTTCAAGAAGAGGGTCCTCGTACTGGAGTCGGGGACCAAGGACAGACAGTTCCTCGAGGACCTGTTCGTCAACCAGCACATAGTAACCATGAACATCATCTGGCTGCCTGACGGGAGCACCGAGACACGCGTCGTGTTACAGGGGCGCGGGTCCAGGCGTTTGAGCAAGAAGCGGCTAAAGGCGCTTACGTCGGTCGCGAAGACCGTGCGTAACATGGATCTTCGCGTCGAGTATGCCTACTAACCGCCAAACTTTTTATACCCTACAACTGTTCCTAGCCTCGATAACACCGGAGCCAGGGACATGTTTAAACGCACCTACATCGAGGACGCCGGGCGCCGCACCGGCGAGAAGGTGACCATCGCCGGCTGGGTGAGCCGCACCAGGGACCTCAAGAAGATACGCTTCATCGTGCTCAGGGACAGGACAGGGGAGATCCAGGTGGTGGTGAAACCGGACTCGCCGGAGATGTTCGGCCTGAGCCTGGGCCGCGAGGACGTGCTCGCGGTCACCGGGGTGGCGGTGGAGAGCGACGTGGCGAAGGCGGGCGTCGAGTTCGTACCGGACCGCATCGAGGTCGTGAACAGGTCCAGGCAGCCGCTGCCAGTGGACATACTGGAGAACAAGAAGAGCGACCTGGACACGCGGCTCAACTGGAGGTTCCTAGACTTCCGCAGCCCCACCACCAACGCCATCTTCCGCGTACAGAACGCGCTGATCAAAGGGTTCAGGGAGCACCTCACGGCGGAGGGCTACATGGAGTTCCAGCCGCCGTGCATAATAGGCAGCGCCAGCGAGGGCGGCGCGGACCTGTTCGCCATCCCGTACTTCGAGAAGACCGCGTACCTAGCCCAGAGCCCACAGCTCTACAAGCAGATGTGCGCCATGAGCTTCGAGAAGGTGTTCACCATAACGCCGATCTGGCGCGCCGAGAAGTTCAACACGCCGACCCACCTCAACGAGGTCAGGCAGATGGACATAGAGCAGGCGTTCGCGGACGACGAGACCGTCATGGCGGTGCTGGAGGAGACCCTGGTCCACATGCTGGAGACGGCGAGGGAGGAGACCGGCGGGGAGCTGGAGCTGCTGGGGCGGGAGCTGGTTATCCCGGATACCCCGTTCAGGCGGGTGACCTACACCGACGCCGTAGAGACGCTCCAGGACGCGGGCGAGGCCATAGTGTGGGGCGACGACTTCACCAAGGGCCAGGAGGCGTTGCTCACCGAGCTGGTGGGGGAGGAGGCTTTCTTCCTGAAGGACTGGCCCGGGGAGCAGAAGACCTTCTACGCCATGCCCTACGACGAGGAGGCCGACGCCGCCTACCTGGAGGAGACCTACGGCTCCACGGAGATGGGCGGCAAGGTGGTCAGAGCGTTCGACCTCCTATACGGAGGAATCGAGGTGAGCAGCGGTACCATGCGCATCCACCTACCTGACCTCCTCAAGGAGCGCATCCGGTACAAGGGCCTAAACCCTGACAACTTCAAATACTACGTGGACGCGTTCAGGTACGGGGCGCCGCCGCACGCCGGGTGGAGCGTCGGCATGGAGCGTATAACCATGGCGGTGACGGGGCAGAGCAACATCAGGGAGTGCAGCATGTTCCCCAGGGACCGGGACAGGCTGGTGCCCTAGCTTGACGCGTCCCAGCGACTACAAGATGGCCATAGTGGTCCGAACGGACCTGGGGATGAGCGTCGGCAAGATGGTGGCCCAGGCGTGCCACGCCGCGGTGGCGGCCAGCGAGGAGTCCAAGAGGACCCGCACCAAGCACTGGCGCAGGTGGAGGGACACGGGGGGCAGGAAGGTGGCCCTCGGGGCGGAGAGCCTGGAGGAGCTGTGGGAGCTGGCCCGCCGAGCCGAGGAGCTGGGCATAGTCAACGCGCTTATCGAGGACGCGGGGCACACGGAGGTGCCGCCCGGCACCGTCACCTGCCTGGGCGTGGGGCCCGACCAGGCCATGCGGATCGACATGGTCACCGGTGATCTTCCCCTCTTGTAGTGAGGTGCCTTGTAGCTTGTTCATGGTTGCCACATCTTGCGTTCAGTGTATCTTCTTCGCTAGAAATTAATCAAACAGCTTAGGGTCAAGGCGTTAAAGGACACATGATAACAGCTTCCCTTTTCTGGTCTCAGTATCTCGACGAAGCGACGGTGACGCCGGAGCAGAGCCTCCAGCCCCTCTCCATCTCAGCCTCTACGACGCGTTGAAACTCCGTGCTGATCTAACCGTATCCTCCGCCGGCGACGCTGCCCGGCTGAAGCAGCTTGACTGTTTGAGCCGTCAGCGGTATGCTCAGCTTCCTGATCGCCTTGTCTGACGGATCACGCGACCCCAGACGCTTATCGATCTCGGGGCCATTTTAGTTTGCCTAAGGTGGGTTGTGTGGATTTAACGTTTGAGCCGGGTGTTTGTTGCAGGTTACTAAGCATGATAGCCGTGGTGTATTATCCACTGTATAAAACATGAGGGGTTTTCAGGGATTTAGTGGCGGCCCATGCGTGGTCAACATGCCACAGTAAAGAGACATTCGCAGGGGCGCGCCACCAATAGAAATAACAAGAGGATAAAAAAACTTAGGGAAGGGTTCAGGAGTTGGTTAAGATGCCCATGAAGGCATTTCCCCTGAACCCAGAGAATCACATGAGTGTGGTAGTCTAAGCATATCTGAAAATATGAGGGATTTCTTAGCAGGCGACGGTTCCCCAGGCGCATGTTTCTGATGAAGGAAGATAACGCGCCTAGTGCGGGACTTCTCGTCATAGATTATTTATCGCCTTTAAAATAAAGGGATAAGGTAATTAACAGCGTTCTTACCAAGAACCTCTACGGGCGAGGCAGTGGAAAATCCATCAGCAAAGAATACGTCCCCACCCATGAGGACATAGCTGAGTATATCGAATACTTGCCCATACAATAAAAAGCCATCACTCTAATCCTAAGCTCCTCCGGGATGCGGATAGGGGAAATCCTCCTGCTAACTTTGGATGATCTTGATCTTGACCATGACCCAACCAAGATCAATATATAAATGGAATATACTA
>CAYFYM010000328.1:0-2721 GCA_964347405.1 uncultured Candidatus Bathyarchaeia archaeon
GTCCGCAGAGCACGGGTGTATCCGCGCAGCAAATCTGGCTGATTGTGATGTCTCTAATAGTTTGCGTAGTAGGAATAGCCAATTCCATGTTGATGGCCGTTACGGAGCGGTTCCGGGAGATAGGCACCATGAAGTGCCTCGGCGCCCTCGACAGGCACATAGTGCTATTGTTTCTGGTGGAGAGCTTCTACCAGGGTCTTGTCGGTGGGCTCATTGGATTCACCCTAGGCTTGGCCTCGGCGATGGTCATAACCGGGTTCGCCGCCGGCTTCGACATCGTGCTTTACGCACCAAAGTTAAGCCTGCTGGCCATATTCGTGGGGTCCGTCTCCCTCGCCACGGCCCTCAGCATGGTGGCCACCCTGTACCCGGCTTGGAGGGCTTCCCAACTTAACCCCGTGGAGGCTTTGAGATATGAGCTATGAGAACGTGATAGAGCTACGTGACCTGCTGAGGTACTACAAGATGGGCGCCGAGACCGTGAAGGCCCTCGACGGCGTAGACCTGGAGATAAAGCGCGGCGAGTACATGTCCATCGTCGGCCCCAGCGGCAGCGGCAAGACCACTCTCTTCAACCTCGTGGGGGGCCTCGACAAGCCCACGAAGGGCAGCGTGTTCATCGACGGCGTGGACATCAGCCAGCTAGACGCCTACGAGCTAGCCTGGCTCAGGTGCAGGAAGATCGGGTATATCTTCCAGAGCTTCAACCTAATACAGGTGCTGACGGCGCTTGAGAACGTCTCCCTGCCCACGGTTTTCGCGGGGACCCCCCACGACGAGGGCCTGAAGAAGGCGGAGAAGCTGCTGGACCAGGTGGGGCTTGGGGAGAGGCTTCACCACCGTCCTACGGAGCTATCCGCGGGCCAGCAGCAGCGAGTCGCCATAGCGCGTGCTCTGGCCAACGACCCCGCCATAATCTTGGCGGATGAGCCGACTGGTAACCTCGACCTGAACACAGGTATGGAGATCATCGACCTCCTCCACGGCCTCAACAAGATGAGGGGACTGACGCTGGTGGCTGCCACCCACGACTTGAAGATGATCAAGGCCAGCGACCGCATCGTCTGGATGAGGGATGGGGTGGTCGAGAAGGTGGAGCGCGGCTAGCCCCTGTCCTTGGTGCTGTACTCCATCGTGATGCTTCTTATCAGGGAGCCCGTCACGTGAACCCAGTTGGGGTCGCCGAGGGACTCAAGAGTCGCTCCGTACTCCCCGCCAGGCAATCTCGTTATCTTGAACTCGTTCCTTGTGTAGAAGTTGCCTGTCGTAGCCTGGAAAGACTTGTATATGAAAAATATCCTCTTCCCCTCGCCCGTCCCATCCACCTTTATGGAGGACGTTATGTGCGTCGGGTGGTTCTCCAGCTCCTTTAGCTTCACGTGAATGAACTCGATGTATGGATCGATCTCCTCGGCTTCAAGCTTCAGTGGAATAATGATCCGGTAGGCCTCTTGGTAGCCCCCAGTGTCTCTGTCTATCTTCCACCTCCTCATGAGGCTCGGGGTAATGACCACCGAGTTTCTGAGAGCCGCGTATGCGCCGGCGAGGACCGCGGAGACGGCGAGCGCTATGCTAGCGACGCTCCAGACTGCCGAGACCTTCTGGTGGACCTGGAGGCCGATGTTAAGGTAGGCCATGCCCCTGTAGAGGCTGAGGCCTATGAGGTATCCCAGCCCACCAGCGATGAAGCCCATGATTGACGCCTCGGCCACGAATATGGCGGAAACCTGCGCGGGGTTCAGCCCCACGGAGGAGAGTATCTCTATCTCGCCCCGTCTCTCGTAGAGGCTGTTGAGCATGGTTATAATGACGTTGAGGACGACGATGGCCCAGGGTATCACGAGGGAGAGGCCGCGGCCCTCGAAGTAGTTGCCGAGCCTGAAGGTGATGTAGGATTCAGGCGTGGAAGCGTACGCCCTGTATCCTCTCTCCAGCGCGAGCCTCTCAGCGAAGCCCTCGGCTTCCACATCTCCCCGAAGCCCCAAGGCTATTCTCTGAATACCCACCATGGGCAGCTCGACAGCGGCCTCGGTGTTCATTATCACCACCTCCGAGCCTTCGCAGTCCTCTATCACCCAGTTGGGAACCTCGCCCTCGGGGTTGGTGTTCACCCACTTGTCGGGGGCGTAGCCGGCGCCGTCCAGATCCTTGAGGCCGTTCAACGCCTCTTCGCTGAAGACGCCCTGCACCTCAAGCTCAAGGGTCGAGACGGTGATCACGTCTCCTATTCCCAGGCCATGCCGTTCCGCGACGCGGCTGGGGACCAGTACGCCGTTCACGTCCGGGAGACCGCCCTGGATGATCACCCCCGCCAGGTCGACCATTTCGCCTTCATGAGAGTCGACGCCTATGACGCCCATCACCGGCTCGCCTAGGATCCAGATGTAAGGCCTATACTGGGGGCCGTTCTCGGCTTTAGCTGAAAAACCCTCCACCTCCGGGTTAGAGGTCAGCCAAACCCTCTCCGCCTCGCTGAGGAGTATGAAGGTCGGCTCGCTACGGCTCCACGATCTCTCCCGTATGGATACGCCCACCCACTCACCCTTCTTCGGGTAAGTGTTCTTTATGAGGCCGTATCCCTGAGAGAAGCTTGTGAGCGTGACGAAGCTCGTCACCAGCAGCGCGATGGATACCAGTGTGAGTATGAACGTGAGCCTCCGGCGGGGGAGGCTGCGCTTGGCGATGCTGAAAATGGGTCTGATCAGGTTCCTGGTATGGACC
>CAYFYM010000329.1:0-6170 GCA_964347405.1 uncultured Candidatus Bathyarchaeia archaeon
TTTTCGGCGGCAAGCTGAGCGTCGACGAGCTTCCGCAAGTGTGGAACCAGAAGTACATGGACTACCTGGGCGTGGAGATAGAGCACGACAGCGAGGGCGTCATGCAGGACACCCACTGGGCCGGCGGCAGCTTCGGGTACTTCCCCAGCTACGCGCTGGGCAACATATACGACGGCGTCTGGCTCACCAAGCTCGACAAGGACCTGCCCGGCTGGCGGGACCAGATAAAGGCCGGGAGCTTCAAGGAGACCAAGCAGTGGCTCACCGACAACGTCTACGGCTACGGCAACCTCTACGACCCCGAGGACCTTGTGAAGGAGGTCACCGGCAGGGGGCTCGAGGTGAAGCCGTTCATAGACTACCTGGACACCAAGTTCCGGGCCGTATACGGCTACTAGCCTTCACTCTTCTCTTTTCACCAGTATGCTTGACTGTGAGGAGATGTTACTGTAAGGGTACAACGTCTTCATCTCTTCCTCGGTGCAGCCTACGACGAGCTTGATTTCTACATCTTTTTTAATCATCCACGGCGACCAATATCGCCTGTACTTTAATGTCTGGCAGAGTTCCCCTCCAAACATCTATACCATGCCCATCACCGCTTTTAGTGCCTTCAAGATACCCGTAATCGACTGGGTACGTGAAATTCGGGTATCTTGGGTGAGTGCTGCCCTGGGGTCTATCGATTACCAGAACGTTGTCCCTCATCAACTGATCGAGACTGCCCCAGCAGTCCATTGCTTTCACAGTAGTTCCATTATTATTCCACCTTTACGTCTTTTCCTCTACCTTGAGCCTCCCCGACGAGTTCAAAGCGTCCTACCGCAGGCAGAGCTACGGGCTGGTGGGCGACCACAGCGCCGTGAAGACGTGCCACTGGGTGAGGCGCAGCCTCAACACGGGGGGCGCGGAGAACTGCTACAAGAACAGGTTCTACGGGGTACCCACCCACCGGTGCCTCCAGATGACGCCAAGCCTCGGCCACTGCACCCAGAGCTGCCTCTTCTGCTGGAGGGCCACCCCCGAGACCCTGGGGGTCTCATGGGACCAGATAAAGCCCATACAGACGCCGGAGGACCCCGATAAGATCATCGAGGGGTGCATCGGGGAGCACCGTAGGCTTCTGAGCGGCTTCGGCGGCAACCCCGAGGTGGACGAGAATATGCTTCGGGAGGCGAAGAACCCGGTCCATGCCGCCATAAGCCTCGAGGGCGAGCCCACCCTGTACCCGAGGCTCGGCGAACTCGTCGAAGCCTTCTACGATAATGGGTTCAAATCGGTGTTCATAGTCACCAACGGCACTCGACCCGACGTGCTCGGCGGCCTCGGCGTGGAGCCCACACAGCTATACGTCAGCCTCTGCGCACCTGACGAGGAGACGTACAGGAGGACGTGTAGGCCGACCACGCCGGGCCTCTGGGGCAAGGTGATGGAGACCATTGAGCTGTTCGACAGCTTCAGCTGCCCCACCGTGCTGCGGCACACGCTCGTGCCGAAGCTGAACATGAGTGACCCGGAGGGCTACGCGAGGCTTGCCGAGCGTTCCAACGCAACGTACATGGAGCCCAAGGCCGCGATGAGCGTTGGGGCGGCGAGGGAGAGGTTCAGCTACGGCGAGATGGCCTGGTTCGAGGACATACAGAGGTTCGCCGAGGAGCTGGCCGCTGCGTCGAGCTACGAGATAGTAGACATGCACAGGTGGAGCAGCATAGTACTGCTGAGCAGACTCGACAAACCCATCAGGCTCTACTGAAACCATTATTAGCCGCCAAACTTGATAGGGTTCAGTATGATCGACAAAATAGGGGTGAAGACGACCATGCGTGAGCTGGTGGCGTACAGGGAGCTGAAGCCCGGGGAGAACGAGGTAACCGAGTGCGCCAAGCTCAACGCCGTGCTCTACATGAAGGACGCCCGCCCCAGGGACCCGTCGATGGTGTTGTTCTACGATCCAAAAGACGAGCCCGGGTGCAGGAGGGAGGTGCTGATCCCGGTGGAGAGGGAGGTGGAGGGCGTGGACACCAAGATGATGCCCGAGATCAAGGTCGCGTTCCTGGTGTTCGTGGGCACCGAGAACCCTGTTTCGTATTACTACGAGAAGCTTCACGAGTATATAGAGGCGCAGGGCCTGAAGCAGGGGTCCGAGGTGTGCAGCATCGAGGCCGTGTACCAGCCCGACGAGTACGGGCTCAGCTACGGCAGCTTCATAGACGAGGACACTTCGGAGCACTGGAGGACCGAGATCATGATCCCGGTGGAGTAAACGTTTTTATCCCCATCCCTATTTCATTCTGCTCGCGCGACCGTGGTCTAGCGGTTAGGATTTTGGCCTTCCAAGCCAACGACCCGGGTTCAAATCCCGGCGGTCGCACCACAGAAATCTTCGAGGCTACGGACCTTGTTAACGTGTCTGATATTTGTCAACGGGATCGTTGGGTCCTCGGGATGAACCGCCCCGTAGACGCAACGTACCTGTGGTACTCGTCACCGAACCTAGCGGCGAGCAGCCGCTCCTCCGCCTCAACTATGTGGACGTAGCCGGGTACCGCCATCAGCGGCAACAGATGCACGAGGTTCTTCGTCAAAAGGGGCAGGCCGGCGAACATGAGGAAGTAGCCGGCGTAGGACGGGTGCCTGATGTAGCTGTATGGACCCCAAGTCACCAGCCTGTGGTCCTTCGGCATCTTCCAGGAAACCGAGTAACGGCCACGGGCGACGACACTCCAGACGAACAGGAAGACGCCCGCGGCGATTAGAACGAGCCCCAGCCACGTCAAGTAAGCACCCGTACCGGGGGGCATTGTTAGTTCGGTGAACCCTAGGGGGTCCGTTAACCCCGTTAAGCCCGCCACGACGTACGATATGGAAAACAGGAAGAATGTCACTGTGCCGATGACTGATGCGCCGGTGTAGACGCCCCTCGGGCTAGGCACCTCCGCGTGGCTCTCCGAGGCGCCGCGGGCCCGTCTCCCAGTGAATACGTTGCGTATGTTCACAGAGAAGAATAACAGCAGCAGAAGAAACAGAGCCACCGACGGGAAGCTAGGCGTCATACTCCATCCCAGGTTAACCGGCCTCGGACACGTATACGTTCATCCGGTCCTCGTCGCAGGTGAACCCGTATCCCGCGGCGTTGAGCTCGTTCATCGAGAGCCGGAGCCAGTCCCCGAAGAACCCGTGAGCCGTGTTATCCGGGTCCAGGGTGCGTGTGTCGGCCCCGAATACCTCGTCGCTTATCCGGCATAGGATGTATTTGCTGGCCCAGTAGTCCAGCGCGACTGGGTCTGTGCTGGCGGCGACGACGTTCACCTCCGTGGCCGAGCCGTAGCTTGACCCCGGGCCGCCCCCAGGGCGCGCGTTCACCCATATGGCGTCTACTATGTTCAGTGCCGGCACCCTCGTCTGGGCCATCAGCGTGCCCATGCCGCCCTCGTCCACGGTGTCGTGGGCCCTGTAGCCGAGGCTCCGGGTGAGCTTGTCGCTGGGGACGCCCATGTAGTGCTTGACGCTTGCGGTGACGCCGTAGATCATGTGGGTCTTGAGCACGGGCACGTTCAGCACCTTAAGCCCGTCCAGGTCGTAGTCGTCGTCCTCCGGCACGTACACCCCGTACTTGAAGCTGACCCGCGTCCCGTAGGGTGTGGTGAACTTGGGGTAGGAGACCAGGGTGCCCGTGCTGTTGATTACCTTGGTGGCTACAACGTACCCGTCCTCCATGTCGCCCTCCGCGAACTCCTGCACCACGTTGCTGGTGATCTCGTCCCAGAGATACGTGCTCACCCTGTGCTTGTCGCTGAAAGCGTCCACGACGTCCTGGATCGACTGGCCCCGGTCCACCGCGTTGTTGAGCTCCCAGTCGAGGCTGCCGCCCGACCCGGCGCCGCCGTACTGGTCCTGCCCGTTGTCCGCCACCACTATCTCGCCCTTGAAGCCGTCCGGGTGGGCTAGTAGGGTCTCGATGAGGCTCTTCACCAGGTCGGTGTTGGTGCCGCCCCTCTCGTCCCACTGGCTGTTCACCTT
This sequence comes from uncultured Candidatus Bathyarchaeia archaeon, assembly GCA_964347405.1. Classification (GTDB taxonomy): domain Archaea; phylum Thermoproteota; class Bathyarchaeia; order TCS64; family TCS64; genus RBG-16-57-9. Next base: position 4,021 of record CAYFYM010000329.1, read on the forward strand.
GATGAGCACCACGTCGCCGGCGTCTATGAGACCCGAGGGCCCCTTCAGGCCGTCCTCCTCAGCCGACCTGTAGAAGGGCTGCCTGTTCTCGGCCATCAGCTCGATCAAGGCCTCGACCCCGTCGTCTGCTCCGTCGGTTCCTGATACGGCGTAGATGTTTGATTGCGGCGTCCCTGACGCCTCCATGGGGGTCAACGATAAAATGTCTCTACTCATCTGATCATCATCTAAACCACCGCGTCGGATGCTCATATATCCAGCAGATAGGGCGACGATCACAACTATTACCGCCAAGGGCTTCCACCGTCTCTCAAGGAAACTTTTCCAGTTGTCGACGCTCAGCAGTGGAAACACGTAGGTCGCGGCCCAGATGTTGGCGTTTGCCGCCGCGGCCCTCTGGCATGGATAGGAAGCCCGTGAAGGCTTGGTACCCGTCCTGAACACGTACCATACGAGGCTGGCTAACCCGAGTAGAAAGAACGACTCCCTCAACCGCTCAGATAACCGGTTCCTTGTCAATATGGACTCAGTCCAGTATCAACTGGGAAGCCGTAAATAAAGTGGTTAACGCTTTTGGATGCTCATAATACCATCTGTAACTAGTTTGTATAGAGCCCCGAGGTTGCAGGCCAACCCCACGGAGCCCGCCACCATCGCAAGCTCAGAGGCTTTTTCGACGCCAAGGATCTTCAGCACGAGGCTGGACATCTCGTGTGCCTGCACCATGCCGCACACGGTGCCCACTGGGAGAGGCATCTCAAGCATACCCTCTAGGTCGCCTCTAGAGGTCTTCCACCATCTGGTGAGCGGCTTGTAAACGCCAGTCAACCCAGCGTAGCTGTGGGCCCCTGCCTCTACTGCCCTCGTATCGTTGCTGGTTGAGAGGAGGACGCCGATGACGCCGTTCATAACCCCCTTGTTGTGGGTCGCAGCCCTGTAAGGGTCAGCGGCTGCGAAGGCGCAAGCCTCGACTATCCTGTCGACATTCTCGCCTCCTACAGCATCCCGGGGAACGACTGCTCGGACACGGACCATTCTCTCCGTGGCGAGGTTGCTTATTATGCTCATGTTAACTCTTCCGCCGGTGAGCTTCTCTAGGGCTGGCGCCAGCAGCTCGCAAATGGTATCCACAAGGTTCGCGCCCATGGAGTCCTTTACGTCAACGAGTATCTCAATTATTAGCATCTCTCTTGTCTCTGTGCAAAGACGTCTGGACCTAAGGTCAACGGCTTTCCTAGTTCTTGACAGAGTGTTGGCGTCGGCTATCAACGCATCCTTCTCTCTGAGTATCCTCCTCTCAGCAGCATCCATGTCCGGTACTTCTAATACCTGTATCTGGCCTATCATTATGTCAGCCGTGGCAGAGGCTTGAAATCCGCCACCCCTCGCAGCAAGAGAGGCGCCAAGGACGATCTGTGACAAGACGCCCGGCTCTTCCGTAGCTATTGGAACAACGTGTACGTTATCGTTGACTATGACGCCCTTGGCTATGCCGATGGGAACCTTGATGACCCCGATGACGTTCTCACGCATAGCGTCAGCGGCGTCGACGGTAAGTCCCCCAGTCACTGTGAATAGCTCTAGCTCGCTCTCGCTTAGCTCCCTGAGAACTCTATGAATAAAGCCATCTTCAGGGGACATCTGGGACCATTCAGCCATATATGGAATATAGGTTTCCCGGTTCCTCGCATCGTTTTTAAGCAGCCCGGCGATCTTCGGGTCTCGATGCTTTCGAGAGTAGGGATACCGGTGGTGGACGCTCACAGCCACTACTTCACCGCCGACACACTGAAGTCGTGGCTCAGCAGGGGCAGGACCCTGGAGAGCTTCAGCAACCGCACTAGGTCACGGACAGACATGACGGACATAGAGCTCCCAGACGAGAACTGGGACACCGCCCAGAGATGGGTGGACGAGCTGGACAGGTACGGCGTCAAGGTCATGGGAGTCATGGTAGGCACAGAGGCATACGACGAGTTCCTGGAGACCATGAAAAGGTTCCCCGGACGCTTCATGGGCTACGCCAACGTGAACCCGTCCGAGCCCGACGCCGCCGAGAAGGTCAGAAAGGCCGCCAATGACGGCTTCAAGGGGATAAAGCTGTACCCGTCGTCTTGGCGCGGCTTTAAGGTCTACGACGACGCTGTCTA
>CAYFYM010000330.1:0-2345 GCA_964347405.1 uncultured Candidatus Bathyarchaeia archaeon
AAACTACGCCCCCATGGTGGGCCACGGCGACATCAGGAGCCTCGTCATGGGCCCCGACTACGAGCGGCACGCAACCGACGAGGAGGTAGAGGAGATGGTGAGGCACACCGGCCAGGCCATGAAGGAGGGCTGCATAGGCCTCACCGTCGGGAGGGACTACGACCCCGACATCTGGGCCGGCTTCGACGAGATACTCGCATGCGCCAAGGAGGCCGCCAAGCACGGCGGCGTGTACGCCAGCCACAGCCTCCGGACGGGGCACAGGAAGCCCAGGAGGCCGGGGGAGTTCCCGCCCATAAAGACCCACGGCGTCCTAGAGGCCATAGATGTCGGAAGGAAGACGGGGATGCCGGTACAGGTCTCCCACCTCGGCGTCCTCTACGACGTGGTGCCGGGAGACGATGAGGAGCTCACGAAGGCAGCGGTGGAAGCCACGTTGAAGATCATCGACGACGCACTGGAGGAGGGCATAGACGTCCACTTCGACGAGATACCCAACCACCTCGCCGGCGGCGTAGGCACCAGCCCCTGGCTGGTCCACAGCCTGAGGCCGTGGCTCAACATAGCGGGCACCTCTGAGCGGCTCGCGGAGGCGCTGAGGATGCCCGACTTCAGGGAGGAGGTAAAGGACAAGATAATGAGCGGCAGGCACTACAGGTTCAACCCCAACATAGACCGCTTCTGGGCGAAGAGCAAGGTGATCGTGGAGTGCAGCGAGGAAAGGTACCTCGAGAAGACTGTGCAGGAGATCGCCGAGGCGGAGGGCCTCGACCCGCTGGACGCGTTGATGGACGTCCTCATGGCGGACCCCTACACCAAGGCCGTTCGCAGGGGCGACGACGACTGGGTGAAGAGGGAGTTCTACAAGCACCCCAACGCCATGATCGGCGTCGACACGTTCGCCGTGGACGACAAAAGAGAGAGCTGGTACAAGCCGCCGAGCTACCCCAACGAGAACAGCTACGGCGGCTTCGCCCGGTACCTGAGGAGGGCGGTGAGGGAGACGGACACCCTTACCCTCGAAGAGGCTGTCAGGAAGATCACGGGCAGCCCAGCCTCCAAGTTCAGGCTCAGGGACCGCGGCGTGCTCAAGGAGGGGGCGTACGCGGACATCACGGTATTCAACCCGGAGACTGTGACGGACAGGGGAGACCAGGTGGAGCCCAGGAGGTACGCCGGAGGGATACCCTTCGTAGTAGTCAACGGCGAGCTAGTCGTCGATGACGGGGTGCACACGGGGAAGCTGCCGGGGAGGGTGCTCCGGAGAGAGTAACCCCCTCAGGGCCGGGGACGCATCCCTTTCGTCTCAACGATATAGCTTATCTTACACCGTACAGTATCTCAGAGGGATGAAGGTCAGGGTCAGGGTCTTCGGAGACGTAGCCTCCAGCGTGGGGAGCAAGCACACCCTCGAGCTAGACGAAGACGCCACGGTTCTAAACCTGACGAACATCATCCAGGAGAAGGCGGGCAACACCAGACGCGGCTACCTGGGGGAGTTCAAGGTGGGCGGAGCCGACCTCGCCATCATGGTCAACGGGAAGAACATCGCGCTCCTGGACGGCGTGGAGACGAGGCTCTTCGATGAGGCCGACGTGGTAATCATGCCCTTCGTGGTCGGCGGGTGACCATACACTCGACCCTCGATGTGATCAGGCATACAACTCGATGGTAAAACGCTTAAACCCGTTTCACGGTTCAGTTAAACGATAATTATGAAGGGATGGAACGGCAAGATCCTCAGGGTAGACCTATCTAAAAAGACCGTCAAGGTAGAGCCATACTCGGAGGACATAGCCAAGAAGTTCATAGGCGGCAGGGGCCTCGCCGTGAAGCTCCTGTGGGACGAGCTGCCGCGGGGCGCCGACCCCCTCGGGCCCGAGAACATCCTAGTCTTCGCCACAGGCCCATACACGGCTTTCCAGGTCCCCAACAGCGGCAAGATGGTCGTCGCCGCCAAGAGCCCCCTGACGGGCGGCTACGGCGACGGCAACCTGGGGACCAGGGCGGCCACCAACATGAGAAAATGCGGCATCGACGCCGTAGCGGTCACCGGCAAAGCCGAGAAACCCGTCTACCTCTACGTAGAGGACGACGAAGCCGAGATCCGTGACGCAGGCCGCCTCTGGGGCAAGGACAGCTACGAGACGGAGGACTGGCTGCTGGAGAAGCACGGAAAGGCGGCGGGCGTCCTGATAACAGGGCAGAGCGGGGAGAACCTGTGCAGGCTCTCCACGGTTGTGGCCCAGAAGGGCAGAGCCGGAGGAAGACCCGGAATGGGCGCCGTCATGGGCAGCAAGAACCTCAAGGCCCTCGTCTTCAAGGGAAGCAAAGAGATCCCCGCC
>CAYFYM010000331.1:0-2356 GCA_964347405.1 uncultured Candidatus Bathyarchaeia archaeon
GCTCGTGGTCGGCGGCGTGCTGCTCAACTACATCATGAAGGTCGGGAAGAGTGGTTGACGTTGCTTGAGGCTTCACGTAGACGCCTATCCATATAGGGGAAGCCATCGTGAACCATGGATCCACACGTAGGGTGCTGCCTAGGTACGCCTAACACCCAGAAAAGGATGTACTCTGTGGACCTTCAATTCTTGGGAGGAGAGGCCTCGGCGCCGCATCCCATACAGACACAGGCGTCTTCCTCGGATCGTCGGGCTTTATTCGCCCAGAACGTCTCTTGACGGGCTCTGGACAACGAGCTTTTTGAACTGTTTGCCGATACTCGTTAGATATTATAGATATAGATTTGAAATATATATACAAAAAACGATTTTTTGATAAATTTATGCCATTTTTTATCCGTTTTTTAACCTTATAAGAAGGTATAAATAATAGTTATGTGATATTTTTAGCAAAATCGGTGCAATGTATGGATAGAACGTTCCAGATCGTTCCACAGTGTTCTTCATATAACAGAAAAGTATCCAAATATGCAAGTGCAGCGGCAATGAGGGCTAAGCTAATCGCAATAATACTATTGCTGTTAATAGCCGCTGCTCCGTACGCCCCGGCGGCGTACGCCGTCACGGCACCCGACAACGGCGACGAAGACGCGGTCTACGAAGAGATAAAAGCGGCGGCGGAGGCGAGAAGGGACGAGCTCCTATACCTGCTAGATCTGGGGCTCCCGCCGGAAATCCTAGAGAGACTAGAGGAAGCGCTCCACGCCATGGACGAGGCCGAGGAGACGACGGACACCCAGATGGCCACTGAAAAGTACCTGTACGCCCTGAAACTGTTCAGGAACACCTGGCAGGAATACCTCAGCTACAGCCCAGAGGCGGCCGAGGAAAGCCTAGACGAGATAGACGAAAGCGACAAACCTTCACTCGAGGAAATGACGCCTCCAGAGGGCCTCGAGGATGAAATCAAGAAGACCAAGGAGAAGCGCCTGATAAGGATCCAGGAAAGGATCCAAGAGTTGATCACCGCGATGGGTGAACACGTGGACGAGCTGGAAGACTACCTGTCCGAGGATGACTCGGACCTGCTGGAGAAGGCTCTAGAGAAAGAGGCAAAGAAACTGGAGAAGATCATGGATAAGGTCGGAGAAGGCGAGTACGACGACGCGATCGACGAGCTCATGGTAACGACTTTCGAGATAGGGGACGACGTCGACGAGATAGAGGATAAGGAAGCGTCCAAGACCCTGAAGATTGTGGAGAAGCTCCAGTCCAAGGCTCAGAAGACGGAGGAGAAGAAGCAGAGAAAGGCTGAGGATGGGGAGGACACCTCCGAGGAGGATGAAACCTTGGAGGGCGTCAACGAAGAGATCGATAAGGTCAAGAAGGAGTTTAAGGATAAGGTCGGGAAATCAAAGCAGAAAGGCAACAACAGGGACAAAAAAGACAAGATAGACAAAAAGGACAAGAAAGACAAAGACGATTAATGTATAGAATTCTTATTAATCCAGTAAAATATCCGTGCAATCGATTAACGTAAAGACGTTTCATTAAAATAGTTAAATCCAGTGGGGTTCTCATAAAGACCGTAATAGACATAGATAATCATGTAAACTATTTCTTGAATGAGTGTTAGAGAGTAACTTCGTTTGTTCCCGACCAAAAGATGTATCAGTAGACGCAGATGATCTTGAGTAACCGGAGAGTGAAACAATGCCAACCGTGAAAGCGGACCAGCTCAGGGGCTTCGGGTCCAGGATATTCAAGGCCCTCGGCGTGCCGAGCGAGGACGCGGAACTCGTGTCGGACCTGCTGGTCGAGGCGAACCTCACGGGCTTCGACAGCCACGGCGTCATCAGGATACCCATCTACGCGAGGGGCATCAAGATGGGGGCCGTGAAGCCCGGAGCCGAGATAAAGATAATCAGGGAGACAGGGTCCACGGCTGCGATAGACGGCGGCTGGAACCTGGGCCAGGTTGTGGCCAGGTACGCCATGAACGTCTGCATCGAGAAGGCCCGGGAGAGCGTGGTGGCCCTGGTGACGGCGAAGAACAGCCAGCACGCCGGCCGCCTGAACACCTACGCGGAGATGGCGTTGGCCGAGGACATGATCGGGATCGCCAGCGTCAACTCGGCGAGCTACGTGGCGCCCTACGGCGGGAAGTCGAAGCAGCTGGGGACTAACCCCCTGTGCTTCGCGGTGCCCTCCGGGGAGATGCCGCCGATGGTGCTGGACATGGCTACGTCGGTGTGGGCGAGGGGCAAGATCATGGTGCACCTGGCGAGGGGCGAGGAGCTCCCGGAGGGCGTCTTTATGGACCCCGACGGGAACCCGACCACTGACCCGGGCTGGT
>CAYFYM010000332.1:0-4222 GCA_964347405.1 uncultured Candidatus Bathyarchaeia archaeon
CCCCGGTAAAGCGGTGAACCGGGGGTGAGCGGCTACGACCGGAGGCTGTACGCGTTGATGCTGGCCGCCTCCAACTTCGTACTCGGCTGGACGGTGACCCAGCCCATATTCAGCCTCTACGTGACCGGGCTGGGGGCCTCCGTGGTGCAGGTGGGGTCCCTGTACAGCTTGATGAGCTTCATCCCCCTGGTGATACGCATCCCCATGAGCGTGTTGGCTGAGAGGCTGGGGAGGGTACGGATGCTGCTGCTTGGGCTGTTCATCAGCTCCACGAGCTCTGTTCTCTACGCCCGAGCCGGCAGCTTCACCCAGGTGCTTCTTATCACGGTCTACGTGAGCGTGGCGAACGGGGGGTTCAACCAGACTGCCATGTCCACTGTGAGCGACGCGGCGCCCGCGGACAGGCAGGGGGACGCCATGGGCCGGTACCTGACGTTCCTCGGGTTCGGGATGATGGTGGGGCCCGCCCTGTGCAGCTACCTAGTCAATTATATGAGCTACCCTCAGCTTTTCTACCTGTCCGCCGTGTTCCCGGCCGCGGGCATCCTCCTGCTGCTGTTCCTGGCCCCCGAGGTGCAACGTAGGGCGGCCAAGTCGGGGGGCGCGCCGGAGGTCGGCGCCGTGGAGTCCCTGAGGATGATCTTCAGGAACAGGAACGTCATGCTCCTAAGCTACTGTAGGGCGAGCTTCAGCATGGCGCAGGCCATATTCATTGCCTTGTTCAGCATCTACGCGGTGCAGGAGCTGGGTATGAGCGAGTCGACGGTGGCCCTCCTGTTCACCGTGAGGGGCCTCAGCAACACGTTGTCGAGGTTCCCCGCGGGCAGGATAAGCGACTCCATCGGCCGGCGCATCCCGATGCTGGCGGCGTACGGGCTTCTGGTGGTGAGCTTCGCCATGATTGCGCTGTTCGACGGCGTCGCCATGATGGGGGTGGCTCTGGCGCTTTACGGGCTTTGCTGGGGGACGCGTGCGGTCTCGGAGTGGGCTTTCCTGACGGACCACGTGGAGCCGGAGATAAAGACAATCTCCATCAGCTACCTGTCAAGCGTGTTCGGGTTCGGCAGCACCCTGGGGAGCCTCGCCGCCGGCTTCCTGTCGACGGTGCTGCCGTTCTCCACGGTCTTCCTGCTGGGGGCTGCCCTGAACCTGGGCGCTATCCCGGCGGTGCTTTCTATGAGGAAGTCTCGGTGAGGCTGCGCATCCTTTCAGTGATGGCGGCGTACGCCTCGCCGGGGTCGGTCACGCCCTGGACCATGCGCTCGAAGGGGCAGTAGATGCTCCCGTCCCTCGTCTTTATGTGGTCGACGAGCTCCACGTAGCCGGTTTGTAGGCCGTGCATGTCCAGAACCTGTTTGCCCGGCCTGCTGAGCACCTGTGCCTGTGCCTCGGCTGCCCCGCTGTAGAGTATGAGGAGGGCGGCTGCTCTGCCGACTATCTTGTCCACCATGAGGGTGCCGCGGAGGGCTTCGCCGTGCCTCTCTATCGCCTCCAAGTGGGGCCGGATGCCTTTGCTAGCGCTCTGGAATATGAGCTGGCCGTCTCTGTAGACCATGAGGCTGTTCCCTGTCTTGTCCAGCTCTTCGAGGTAGCCGTTCATTCCTGTTGCTATGGCTGCCGTGGTTTTTATTGGTTAGGGATTGCGGGGCGTTTTGTCGTCGGGGTTCTCCATGGCTTGGATTAGCTGGTAGAGGAGGGTGATTAGGCTCCGCCTGAGCCTGTTCCGGGTGTTTCCTAGGGTGCGGTTGAGTGGCTGTATGGGGGCTCGTCTAGTGGTCTCGAGTATGTTGGTCTTCACTCTCTCCATGTTGGCCATCAGCGGCTCTGTTACCTTGGCGTGGTTTTCCTTCACGTACTCGTTTATCTCCTCGTGGACCGAGTAGGCTATGGCGATGAGGGTCCAGAGGAGGAAGCTGAAGCCTGGGATGACTCCTGCGCCCGTCCTTATGCCGCGGTACATCACCGTGAGCGTAGCCAGGGAGATGATGAGGGTGATGGCGCCTGCTATGTTTTTTCGTGTCAGTCTGATCTGCATGGGTATGGGTTGCATGAGCTTTGTTATGAAAGGCTGGAACCATGAAATCGGATAACTGGATTATTTCTCTAGTATGGATATCTTGAGCTGCTTCACGCCCCTAATGACCGCCAGAGACCCCGCCAAGCTCTTTATGTCTGACGCGGGGCCTTTGACCGCCAGTATCTCCAGACAGTTATCATGGTCCAGGTGGACGTGGGTAGATGACGACACCACGCCTAGGTGCTCGTGCTGTAGATGGTTGAGTGTCTCGACCAAGCCGCCGACGTGGTGATCGTAGACCATCGTGATCGCCCCAGCCACGTCGCCCTCCCCCTCGGACCACTTATAGTCCGAGAGGAAGCCCCTCATGGCTACCTGGACGGCCATAGACCTGTTGTAGCCCAGCCCCTCAACGGTATCGTCGAACTCCTCAAGCAACTCAGGATCCACGGATACGCTGAAACGCGAGACACCCACCATAAGCCTCAGACGTTTTACCGGGGAACCAGTATAATATTCTAGTGATCGAGACTCAAAGTAGGCTACTCAGATCCTTTAGATGGTGCAGGGAGTTAGCTCGAATACATCGTGAAAATATCTCTCTAATTTATACATTATGGCTGTTTGGAGAGTTCTATTCTATTTACTGAAAATGAGCGTTTAGATAGTGCCGCCGGAGATGAGGAGCCTCGTTTATTTTTCATAATTGTCCTTCAAGATCTTTATGTCTAGGAGCCTCTCGATGTCTGTATCCTCGATTTTCTCCGGTTCGAGGACCATTGTTCCGTCTTCCGAGGTGAAGACTGCCTTGCCGTGGGCCCTGACGAGGGGCATGATCATGTCGGTGTACCCTGTCTCCACCATGGTCTTGATGTTGTAGGCGCATATGGCGTCCATGGGGACCGTGAACACCCTTTTGAGGGTATACTCGTACCTGAGGAGCTCACGCACCTTGCCTTCCCTGAAGAAGCACGACGTCTCCCCTGTGGCTCTAAGCCCAAGCCCCTTTGACCGGAAGCGTCTGCATAGTTCGTGCCACCTGATAAGTATTCTCAGGGCCTCGGCTTCCCCGTCGACGATGTAGAACTCGTCGTATCTCGGCGTCAGTATGTTTCCGGACGCTAGGTTAGGTTCCACGTCTATGCCTTGGTGAGTCAGTCCGTTGAAGATGTCTTCGGGGGTCTCCTCCGTGTGTACGTATACGACGCCTTTGCCTTGTCTGAGTCCCTCGGCCAAGTAGGTGTAGAGTATTCTGCGTTTGCTTTCTTGGGTGTCGTAGAACAGCAGCACATGGTCGGTGGTGTCGATGCCTTCTATGAAGCCGTGTGCCTGGCTCATACATATATAAAAGTTTGAGGAGATAATAAAACTTCTTTCACGTTTATTCTACGGTTCAGGTCAAGACGAATCATTCGGTACGTAGCTTGGGGTTTCGGGGTCGTGCTGACAAGTTACTCGTGTTGAAGGTGGACGACGACGGTGACCGGGAGGAGCTGTACTTTGGTGATTTCGATAAGGTGAAGGAGGTAGCTAGTTACTCCGCTAGAGACAACAAATACATGGTTACTCTGTCAAAACTCAGAAAACTAAGAATGGGGAATGACTAAGATTATAACTCTGATTTAATATGATCAATAATTTCAAAGATATAATCACATAATGGATCACCAATTTCCTTTATTTGTTCTATATATGATTCTATTTCCTCATTACTAATCCTATAAGTCGATTCCACTATTGCTATTTTATTCTGGATACGTTTACAATCTTCGAAATACTGTGATAACCTTATTTGATTAATGGGAGATAATAAACTAAATCTCCCTGAAGTAACAGCGCTTTCATATGATGATGTTGTCAATGGAGTAATGTCGCATGGATTTACTAATGAAGACCGTCTATTCAAAACGATGACCATCTTCTCGCCAAGAATCGAAGCGTTACGCTCCAATTCCATTACTAAAGACTTTATAGTTTCTTCTTTCAGCTCGGTTTCCTCTTCATCACGCATTTGTCTTTCTTGTCTAATTCCATAACGGTAACCAAGATATGCACCTAGAGCGGCTCCAGCCAATTCAGGTATAAAGTTTGATAAGTTAGCGAAATACGCTGAAACCATATTCTCCGAAAGCGCGAACAGCGTTCTCATTATTCGATTCCAATGACCCATACAGGCACTCTGACTACAGAGCCATAGTCCCCTGT
>CAYFYM010000333.1:0-5679 GCA_964347405.1 uncultured Candidatus Bathyarchaeia archaeon
CGCTTCGGGTTCGCCGTAAACCATCGGGTCATCAAGCAGACTCTTGTATCGGCCTTCAACGAGTTTGAGTCAGAAGACCTTAGGCTCCACGACATCTCAGAGGACGACGTGACCTTCACCGACGATCAGATGAGGGTAAGAGGCGGGCTCGCCTCCGATGCGCCGTGCGGACCCGGGTCGGTAAACCTAGACCTAGACTACTCGGTGGACGCCGAATTCCTGAACAACGCCGGGAACCTCGACGTGATGTTGAGTTTCGGGGTCTCCTTCGCGGTGTCTCTACCAGTCAAAACAACGATCACGTAGCCGTCGCTTGCGTAGACCACGACGCTGCTCTGCGGCACCCCTTTCGGGGAGATCGTTGACAGCGTGAGCCACCTGTTTCTCTTAATGGTGTCTCTTACCCCCCTCTCAAGCCCGGCCCATGGACACATGGCATGGAGTAGCGGGGAACCGAGGATAACATTATGAATGGGCGGGGGACGCGGTGGGCGTACCCACGGTGATTGGATCACAGCCTCTTCTTGATCTCCCCCCAGGTCGGGGTTATCAGGAAGCTCTCGGGCATGTTCTCCACCATCTGGGTGAACCTGTTCATAGGCGCGGCGAAGGTCAGGCAGCAGGAGCCCACGTATGGGCGGGCCGAGGGATCGAACATCCCGAAAACGCAGCGGGGCCTGTCGGATTCCCCTTCCAAGTATGGATGCATGATGATGGAGGAGCAGCCTGAACCGAAGGGGGCCACGACGCCCTCCTCGACGGCGTCGTAGTTGGCCAGAGTGAAGAGCCCAGCGACTACGTCTGGCTCCGCGAAGAAGACGACTAGCTCCGGCTCATCCGATTCGTCCAGCTGGTCCCAACGCTTGAAGACGAGGTACTTCCCCGGCGCAGCGAAGCCCGGCGACTCACGCAGCAGCCTCTGCACCAGCTCCGGAGACTTCTTGTAGCGTTCCCCTTCGAGCTCGCCGGGGATGCCGTAGGAGAGGAAGTACTCGAAGTCCTCGCCTACTGCCTCCGAGAACCCGGAGTACCTCCGGCCGCCGCGGCACCCTATGGAGGCGGGGCCGAACCGGAGAGGCGTGCCGTTCCTCACCTTGTTGAGGTCGGCGACGAGGCAGCCTCTGGTCGAGGGCTCGTTCATGGGAACCGTCTCCTCGTCTGTGTAGTAAGCCGCCAGCGGAAGCTCGGCGTCGTCGAAGTATCTCTCCCAGTATTCCAGAAACGTTTCCTTTACCGTATTCTTCATCCCATAACATGTTCGCAGCCGATTAAATAAGGCATGGCTCTAACGCGCTCATCGACGCGGGCACGAACGTCTCTCCAGAGTCATGACCCGGGGGGACGTCGAAGACCGCCGCACTCCATACCGTTAAATCGAGTTAAGCTCAACATGGATCATGGGCTCCGGCTCCGTCAGCAAACTGTTTCTGCCCTCGCTCGTGCTCGCGGGGTTCGCCACCCAGCCCGCCGAGACCATCCTGAGCCTGCTGCTCATAGACATAGCGGAGAGCTTCAACACGCCGGTGGGCGCCATGGGGCAGATCAGGACCACAGCCGCCGTCCTTACGCTGATCTCCGCGGTCGCTATGGGCGTCCTCAGCGTGAAGATGAGGCACAAGACGCTGCTCATCGCGGGGCTGGGGTGCTTCATCGTCTCGGGCGTAGGGTGCAGCCTGGCGGGGGGATACTCCACGATGCTCGCCGCGTACTCGCTGTCGGGGGTGGGGCTGGCGATGGTCAGCCCCATGGCGTTCGCGTTGATTGGGAGACATGTGCCGCTGGAGGAGAGGGCGAACGCGACGGGGTACTACATAGCGGGTAACGCGTCGTCTTTCATGATCGGCGGGCCCGTGCTCGGGTACCTGACAGGTTTGGGGGGCTGGCGGTACGCGTTCCTCTTCTACATGCTGCCCATCGCGGCCGCGGGCGCGGCTTTAAGCTGGATCGGCGTGCCCTCGGAGGACGACGACGCGTCTCCCGGCAGCGCCGGCTCGACCATAGATGGAGTGAAGACGCTACTGTCCAACAGATCCGTCCTCGCTTGTCTGCTAGGTGGCCTACTAGCGAAGGCCACTTGGCAGGGGGTGATATCCTACGGGATATCGTTCTACCGTGACAGCTTCCAGCTGTCCCGGGGCTGGGCGTCGCTGCTGCTGTCGGGCATAGCGCTCGCGTTCATCGTCGGCGTGCTGGGCAGCGGGCGGCTCATCAACAGACTCGGCAGGAAGACCGTCACCTTCGCCAGCTTCCTGTTGACAGGCCTGTTCTCAGTGTTCTACATGAACCTGCCCATGTTAGCTGTCTCCGTCGCCGTCATACTGGTGATGAGTGTGGTGGCTGGGCTCCGCAGGAACGCCGGCCAGAGCCTCTCCCTGGAGCAGGTCCCACGGTTCCGGGGCTCCATGATGTCCCTGAGCACCGCCGGCGACTCGCTGGGCAGCGCGTTGGGGGCCGGGCTCGGCGGCCTGGTCTTGACGACCAGTGGCTACCGGCTGGTGGGACTCGCACTGGGCGCGTTGGGCGTGTTTTCGTCGATTATAATAAGGCTCTACGCGGTGGACCCAACCGAGAGATGAGCTTCAAATAAATCCATCATCCCCAACATTGTTAAATCGACACCGACGAAACATATGCCATGAGTTCAAAGTTAACCGAGCTACAGGACAGAGCCTCCGAGAGAGGGGAACACTACTTCATGGAGGTCTCGGGTAACTGTCTTCACTCGACTCTGCTGGCGCTGCGCGACGCGTTGCTGGAGGTGGACGGCGTCGACTACGCAGACCCGCTGCTGATCAAGGCCACCAACGGCATGGCGGTGGGCCTCGGCGCCGGGACCGGGCCGTGCGGCATCGTGTCGGCCGGCTCCATCGCGCTGTCGCTGAAGTACGGGACCCCGAGCCTAGAGGACTGGGAGAGGCGGAGAGACGCGTGGCTCAGGTCCCGTGACTGGTATTTCTGGTTCAAGGAGCAGTTCCTCAGCTGCGACTGCATCGATCTCTCGTTCGGCACGGACTTCGCGGACCTCGAACAAAGGAAGACGCACTCCGAGGGCCCAAGGATGCACGTCTGCAACGCCTACCTTACTCAGGCGATACGGAAACTCGTGGACATGCTAACAGCGGGCGATGAGGCGGTCCGCCGATGAAGCCCATTCTAATTACTCGTTCTAGACAGCGTAGCTGCGCCACCATAACACAGTAAGGAATGCAATCTTTTTTGGGTCGAAGAGAAGAGTGAGAATAAAATCTTCGACCCAATGTAAGAAAAAATTAATTAGTTAATGATATAATCAATGATTTAGTTACACCCGATAAAAATATGCATTTATCCATGGTTTGCTTGTTTAAACAGAATTTAAATCATCCAAAGAACAGGGTTTATCCTCTGCCCTAATCTCTAGTTGGACTATCCTGGCCCATAAGTCACAGAAAGCCCTTATCCATTCCAACTGGCCGACTAGATCTGTATCTGTACGGATTTAAGACACGCCAGCTCCTATGTCCAAGGTAGGATGGATGCTATTTCGAGGCGGCAAGGGCGGCTGAGAAAAAGTAAGAAGCATGCATCCACGGCTAGCCATGGGTAGCCTTTTCTATACAAATAGTTAAGATTGATTTCGTGTCATCAGAAGATAACATCGTGGACGCCATCGTAAACATAGACGAACCAACAGCATTAGAGCTAGCTGATGAACTCATTAGACAAGGAGTAGACCCAATCGAGATACTTGAGAAATGCAGAAAAGGCATGAGCATAGTGGGAGAGCACTTTGAGGTAGGCACTTTTTTCCTCTCAGAGATGATCATGGCTGCAGAGATATTCAATCGGGTAATGGACAAGATTAGACCAGAACTAATGAAGACGGTCACAGAGAGTAAAGGCAAGATAGTCATAGGTACGGTTGAGGGCGATGTCCATGATATTGGGAAAAATATTGTAATCGCGTTACTAGAGGCAGAGGGATACACAGTCATCGACCTCGGTGTCGATGTGCCTGCGGAGAGGTTCGTGGAAGCCATCAAAGAGCACGAGCCGGACATTGTTGGCATGAGCAGCCTACTCACGGTAGCGCTGGAAGCCAAGAAGAAGACCGTGGACGCCATCACAGAGGCAGGGCTTAGAGACAAGGTTAAGATTATCATCGGAGGCGGCAGAATCGACGCCCACGCAACCGAGTACATCAAACCAGACGCTGCGACAGATAACGCAGCGCAGGGAGTCAAGCTTTGCATGAAACTCATGGGCGGTGAACCGGCCTGACCGACTACGAGGAACTATACCGGCAACGCGAAGAAAGAATCCATTTGGCGACACAGATCAAGGAGCCAGACAGAGTGCCCGTGCTAAGCAGCTTCGGGTACTTCACGGCAAAATACTATGGAATCACAAAACAAGAGTTCCTCTATGACTACGAGAAATCGGCCAAGGCGATCATCAAGACAAGCATCGACTTCCAATACGATACAGGAGCAGGCATGTCGATGCTGGGGGCACTACCCCTCACATTAGCGTTCCTCAACGAATATGATGGGCTTGCCCCCGGCTGGGTAAACGGGCCAATCCACGATATTCTCGGAGTAAAATATGCTAGGTTCCCGGGAAGAGAACTGGCTGTTGATGCTCCTTTCCAGTTCATCGGCGAGGAGTACATGAAGGTAACCGAGTACGATGACCTGATCGCTGATCCCCAGAAGTTCATCGCTAAGAAACTCATCCCAAGGTCGCTGAGGAACCTAAGGAACCCAGGCTCGGCCAAGGGAATGGCGGCCATGTTCGCGTGGGGCGAGGAGTACAGGCGATACGCTGACAGAGAAGCCAAACTATCAGCGGAGCTGAGGTGCTACGGGTTCCCCAGATTCACAAGCGGCATCAGCTACGCGCCGCTGGACTTCATTGGAGACTTTCTGAGAGACATCAAAAACGTTCTGTTTGACTGTTACAGGGTGCCAGACAAGGTTAAACAGGCAGCAGAGGTGCTCAAGGACCTAATAATTGAGATGGTGAGAATATCAGTGAAAGGTAAGGAACCTGGCTCAGTCCAGTTCATCCCTCTCCACCTGAACGAGTACTTCTCACCAAGACAGTACAACGAGTTCTACTGGCCAACCCTCAAGGAGGTTGTCGAAGAGATGATCAAGCTGGGAGTCACCCCAGAGCTTTTCTATGAGGGACAGCATGAGGCGCATCTTGAGACCATACTTGAGCTACCCAAGGGCAAGACCATCTCGAGATTCGAGAAAACAGACCTATCAAAAGCCAAGGAGATAGTCGGAGACCACTCATGCATCATCGGTGGACCACCACCATCCTTATTCCTCGGACCAGTCGAGAAGATCAACCTCTACGTCAAGGACCTCTTTGATGGCGTCAAGGATGGCGGCGGATTCATGCTGAGTCCAGCGGTCTCGGTGCCGGATGCTGCCAGGCCTGAGAACGTTAAAGCGTTGATGGATGCAGTCATCAAGCATGGGTCTTATTGATCCCTATTTTGCGTGTATGCATGCATTCAGATCAATGCTTTCTCTTGAAACCACTCAGATGATGAACTAGGTGATGTGAGGATAAAATCATCGATGTGAGGATATAATCGGTGACTATGTTAAGCCCTGTAAAAATATGGATTTGACTGGGCTCAGTTTTGAATCAGTTTCACTGGTTCCCGTTTTCCTGGCACATCGT
>CAYFYM010000334.1:0-3660 GCA_964347405.1 uncultured Candidatus Bathyarchaeia archaeon
TACCCCAGGTCGCCGTGCCGCTTCTCGTAGGTCTTGAATATGTGCTGGTAGTAGTGCACGGTGGACTCGGCGGTCAAGCCTCCGAGGATGCCTATCCTCTTATGCAAACATGTCACCTGTGAAGGGATCGGCGTCACATGGTATATCATTGATCCCCTGAGGGGAAAAGTTATGATGGCCGCCCATCATAGTTCAAAGATGTTGGTGTGCGGCCCTGTACCCTCGGGGAGGCTGGGCAGGGGCCTCGGCGTGAACCACGTGCCTCCGAAGACTTGCGGCTGCTCGTGCGTCTACTGCCAGTTTAGGCGCACCAACAACATGATTCTCGACCGGGGGAGGTGGAGCGGCTCATAGGGGAGGAGAAGCTCGTGGAGGTGGAGTACCTGGGTAACAGGTTCTACATGAGGAGGATATCGAGCCGTTCGAGATGACCCCCTTTTTTTTTAAAAATGGATGTCACCGGAGATTACGTCCGGCTAACACTATAGGTCACGCTCTGCGACAAGGAGACCACCGGCGCGTTCCTCATCAGGAACTCGTGGGGACCCGGCTGGGGCGACGGCGGCTACGGGTGGCTGCCCTACGACTATGTGCGCAGCGGCTTCGCGCTGGACTTCTGGTCCCTCCTCAGGATGGGCTGGGTGTAGACCAGGAAGTTCGGGATAGACTAACCCTCCCCTTTTTTTGATGTTAGATCAGACGCGTTTCTTCCCGTGTGCCCAATGAAGTAGCGCTTAGATCGAATATTTTAACTATTGACGACGGTAAATTTAACACGCTCATAGTCCAGAGCAAACTTGTTGGAAGCGATTCGAGATGATGGTACTCATACACATAGACTGGGCTGGAACCGAGAAGGAACTGAAGGAGCTAGACGAGAAATACAAGAAAACCGCAGAGAAAACCGAGGGAGTCAAGTACGGCGGCAGGCTAGTCCCGTGGAACAAGAAATACCACTTCACGTACGTGCTGAAGATGGACAACATCTCCCAGCTATACGCGTTCGGGCAGAACTGGGACTATAAACGAGACTACGGGAAGATGACCCACGGAGAATACGAGATATACAGCTAGACCCCCCACGTTTTTCCTTTTTTTCCTAGCCTTGAACGCCGTTCTACGGTCACGTGACGGAAAATTCTATCCGGCGTTAGACGCTTTAATCGTTGAGGTCTTGTGATGGCTCTCACGGAGTATGAGCGAGAAGTGTTAGCGGGTGTCTCCAAGGAGAGGTGCTGGGGGCACGTCGAGTGGTTCGCTGATCAGGGCGAGAAGCTGAGCGGGACGCCGGTGAACGAGAGGACGGTCGACTACATCCTTGAGACGCTGAAGGGGATCGGCGTCGAGGCGTCGGCGCCGGGTTTCCAGGCCTGGCTTGGGTTCCCCGATCTCTTCAGCGCCGAGGTGAAGGTGGTGGAGCCGGAAGAGAAAGCCTTGGACTGCGTCGCTCTCGCCCAGTGCGCGTCGGCGTCGGTGGAGGGCGAGCTCGTCTACGTCGGCGGCGGGGGGTTGAGCGACTACGAGGGGGTGGACGCCGGGGGCAAGATCGTCCTCGTCGACTTCAGTAAGCCGCCGGCGCGGCCGTGGAAGAACTACGTCGCGGGAGTGTTGAAGGGCACCGTGGGCCAGATAGTCATAAGCCACGCAGGCCCCAAACGGGCCCTGAACAGGGGGACCGTGAAGTCTGTGTGGGGGAACCCCGTCCCGGAGAACATTGACGATGTGGGCAGGATACCGGTGGTGAACGTCCCCAGAGAGGACGGCGAGTCTCTGCAGCGGCTGCTGGACAGGGGGCCTGTGCGCGTCAAGATGAAGGCCGAGGGGCGGCGCGGGTTCTACGGGGTCAGGCAGCCCATGGCCAGGGTCGCCGGGGGCACGCCGGAGTTCGTGCTGCTTGGCAGCCACATGGACGCCTGGGGCGCCGCCGCCACCTGCAACGCCTTGGGATGCGCGTCGACTCTGGAGGCGGCGAGGCTCATGAAGAAGCACCGGGGGCGGCTTAGGAGGGGGCTGGAGCTCCTCTGGTTCCAGGGCCACGAGACCGGTATAATGTCGGGGTCCACATGGTACGTCGACAACCATTGGGACGACGTGACCGCGAACTGCGTCGCGTACCTCAACAACGACACCACCAGCATGATCCACTCGACCGTCTACACGGCGGACGGGGACCCCGTGCTGAGGGACTTCCTCGTGGACACGGTGAGGGAGCTGGCCGAGGATGAGGGCGCGGCGTTCAGGGAGCCCGCGGGCCGCTACTATCCGCGGAAGTACGGGGACCAGTCGTTCTACGGCGTCGGGTTGCCCTCGGCGAGGGTGCAGATGGGCTTCACGCCGGAGGGCAGGGAGGCGGTGGGGCCTGGGGGCGGCTGGTGGTACCACAGCGAGCACGACACCCTGGACAAGTGTGACCCGGAGACCATGTACATGGCCGAGAAGGCTCAGACGCTGGCGCTGCTGAGGCTGTGCACGCTGCCTGTGCTGCCGTACAGAGTCGAGCGGCTCGCCGATTGGACTCTGGACGCGTTGAACGAGATCGAGGAACTCGGGAAGGGGGCCATGAGCCTCGGAGGTTTAAAGGAAAATACGATGGGTTTCAAGGAAAAGGCGGCGGAGCTCGACGAGGCCACGACTAAACTAGCCGAGAGTCTCGAAGAAGGAGCCAAGGGGCTCGGAGACAATGTCAGGGTGGCTAACGGCTGCATGATGAGGGTGAGCCGCGTCATGAACCCGGTGAACTACACCCTCCGGGGGAGGTACGACCAGGACTATTATGGCGCCGAGTATGTGCAGCCGATACCCATCCTACGCTCGGTGTCGCAGTTGGCGGCACTGAACTCCGATGCCACGGAGTATAAGACGCTTAGAACCAAGCTGGTGAGGGCGAGGAACGCCGTGTCGGACGCCCTCCGGGAGGCTGTGGCCGTCACAGAATATGCCGCCGAAAAGATTAGAGGATAAAAAATTGTAATCTGGAGGAGATTCGGACTCCTTTCGAGCACTGGTCGTATATACGGTATTGTGTTCAAGGGCATCAGCCTAAATTTAAACAGCCGAACAATACTTTTTTCAACTCAAGAAAACTCAATGAACTCGAAACACCAATGACCTACATATGGGAGAGAATTGACAGCCCGTCAGAGGAGGTTCTGGGGGCAGATGCGCAGGATCAAGAGACGCTCCTCGCCGTGCGCGCCTGGGAGGTCAAGGAAAGCCCAACAGACCTCGGCTACAGAGCGATTGTTGATTGGCCGAAGCTCCCTCACAGCTGGCGGCTCGGGCAAGTAGCGGGGGCGGCTGTGGACAGGAGGGGACGATATTATGTTTTCCACCGGGGGAAAGAGGCGCCCCCGCTCCTCTGTTTCGACGGGGAGGGCGAGTATCTTCACTCTTGGGGCGAAGGCGCATACGTCCGACCGCACATGGTGAAATGCGACGATGAGGACAACGTCTGGCTGATAGACGATGGTGGACATATTCTTTATCTCTATTCTCCGGCTGGAGAGGTACTCAAGACTCTTGGAACCAAAGGCGTTTCTGGAGAGGATGGGACACACTTCAATCAGCCTACAGACATCGCTTTTGGTATCGACGGTGGATTCTATGTCTCGGATGGGTATGGGAATACAAGAGTGGCCCGATTCGATAAGGACCTGAGGT
>CAYFYM010000335.1:0-1597 GCA_964347405.1 uncultured Candidatus Bathyarchaeia archaeon
CCACTTGGCCAGCGGCCTTAGCTTCGAGGGGATGAGCGTGATCGCCGACGGCGTCGCCGAGTGCCGCAGGGCGGCGAGGGAGCAGCTAAGGGACGGAGCAGACTACGTCAAGATATGCAGCAGCGGGGGAGCCATGTCCCCCACCGACCCGGTGGACACGCCCCAGTTCACGCCGGAGGAGATCGAGGCCATGGTGTTCGAGGCGGCGTGCGTCGGCAGGACCGTGGCCAGCCACGCCCACGGCGCCACGGGGATCAAGAACGCCGTGCTCGCAGGAGTCAAGACCATAGAACACGGAAGCCTGGTGGACGATGAGGCGGTGAAGCTCATGGCGCAGCGGGGGTGCTTCCACGTGCCCACCCTGGTGGCCGGGTGGAACATAGTGCAGCACGGCAAGGAGGCCGGGATACCGGCGTACGCCGTAGACAAGGCAGAGGAGATAGCCCACGAGGTCAGGAAGAACGCCATGAGGAGCCACAGGGGAGGCGTGAAGGTTGCCATGGGCACGGATGCCGGGACCCCGTTCAACAGGCACGGCTGCAACGCTAGGGAGATCACCCACCTCGTGGACGCGGGGTTCACCCCCATGGAGGCCATAGAGGCGGCGACGAAGACTGGCTCCGAGTGCATAGGGCTGGAGAACCAGGTAGGGACCCTTGAGCCCGGGAAGCTGGCTGACCTAATCGTCGTGGACGGGGACCCCCTCGAGGACATCAAGGTCCTTGAAGACAAGGCCAAAATCCTCCTAGTTATGAAGGGCGGCGTAGTAGAGGTCAACCGGGGCATGTAGCTTGGAGGTACTGCGGTTCAGCCTCGTCGAGGGCTCCAAGAAGGCGAGGGGCCTGACGGTCGTCATAGACGTGTTCCGGGCCTTCACCACGGCCGCCTACGTCATGGCCAACGGGGCCGAGCGCATCCACCCAGTGGGCAGCCTCGATGAGGCTTTCAGGCTCAGGGAGCTGCACCCGGACTGGCTCCTCATGGGAGAGCGAGGAGGCAGGAAGGTCCCCGGCTTCGACTACGGGAACAGCCCCTACGAGGTGAGCCAGGTCGACTTCACGGGGCGCACTGTGGTCCAGACGACGAGCGCAGGCACACAGGGGATAGTCAACGCCTCTGGGGCGGAGGAGATGCTGCTGGGCAGCTTCGTGACGGCGGACGCCATAGTAGAGTACATCGAAAGAAAGAACCCGGGGACGGTGAGCCTCGTCGCCATGGGCTGGGGTGGACGGGTGAAGAGCCCGGAGGACGAGAGCCTCGCCGAGTACATAGAGAAGAGGCTCAGCGGCCTCGAACCCGACTTCGCGGCGATGAAGAACAAAATAAGGGTGCACCCGCAGGGCGCCAAGTTCTTCGACCCCAGGCAACCCGAGTTCGTTGAAGGCGACTTCCACCTCGCCATGGCCCTCAACAGGTTCGGTTTCTGCCTCAGGGTCTCGCCCGGGGACCCGCCCAGCGTGGAGAAAGCGTGAACCGGTAGATTCTTTTCCCGGTTTCTACTCTGTTCAATACATGAGATGAAGGTCTCAGGCATTATGGTCCGGGACCCGGTGATGGTGGACCCGGACACCCCGTGCAGGAAACTGTCAAGGCTTAT
>CAYFYM010000336.1:0-6609 GCA_964347405.1 uncultured Candidatus Bathyarchaeia archaeon
ATTGGTCTGCTGGCTTTCCTCGTGAGAGACCGGATGAGACCAGAGTAAACGGTTCAACCGATCCTTTTGAGCTCAAAGATGACCGGGTTGTACCCGTCTGGGCACGCGTGCCTAGCGACCCTGGACCCGTCGTTGGACTCCGCGAAAGCCACGTCGGCTCCGTGGGCTAAGGCGTATATCTTGGGCAGCGCCGAGTAAAGCGCGTGGAGACAGATTCTCCCCTCTATCTCGTGGGTGTCCCAGTCGAAAACAATCTCGTCGCCGACTTTGTGCCCGGCTGCGCAGTGACCCTCTTGGCTAATTACCTTTGCCTCTACCTTGACCATGCATGCTGCATGTTCTTGGCTGAATATAATTATTCAGTTCGCGCTAAATGCGGCCGGTTTTTATCGAGGCACCCCATCAAGTAACAAGTCTACAGGAGCGAGGTTCGGTGGGGCTGAGGGAAAGGATCAGCGAGATCAGGGAGTTTCTCTCCAGGCAGAGCCACAACTACTGGATGATGATAGTCCGTAGCGGCGGCGCCATGTTTCTGTACAACCTCACTGGAAACTACAGCAGCATATACACGAAGGCGCTGGGCGCCGACAACATAATGATAGGCTACCTGAGCAGCGTCAGCTCGTTCATCAGCATGATCATAAGCATGCCCGTCGGATGGGTGACAGACAACTACAACCTGAAACGAGTGATGGGAGCAGGGATGCTTCTACACGTCTTGATGATAGGCCTCTACGCCTTCGCCCAGGACTGGCGGTGGATACTCCTAGCGATGGTCGTCAACCCCTTCACCATGTCTTTCATGTTCCGCAGCCAGCAAGTCATAATCATAAACGGGCTCAAGCCGGAGGACAGGGCAACGGGGCTGGGGCTCAGGATGATAGTAGCCCAGATACTGGGCCTCATAAGCCCTGTGCCGGCTGCCCTCCTAGTGAACTACTTCGGCGGCCTGAACGTAGAAGGGATAAGGCCCCTCTACTATCTACGCCTCGCTGGGATGATCGGCGTCTACAGCTACGTCTACCTGAGACTTACCGACGTGCTCCCTCAACCGAGAGAAAGAACAAAGGTAGACTTCCTCGGCGACATGGCTGAGGTGATGGGGGGAGGTAGGAAGCTGAAGACGATGATAGTCGTCGGGGCGCTGGGGGCTCTAGTCTGGAGCACCATGGAGAACTTCGTCTTCCTCTACGCGGCGGAGGTGAAAGGAGCCGACGAGCTGGTGCTCGGCCTCATGACCACCGTGTCTACGATAGCCGCGATCATTTTCTCGGTCCCCATGAACAGGTTCGCCGACACCCGGGGCAGGAAGTTCGCCTTCATCTCCGTGAGGCCGGCGCTATGGCTTAGTTTTGCGATTGTCATATTAGCTAGAAACCCGTATTGGCTGCTTCTGGCTTGGTTCCTAAGGGGGGTCGCTATGAGCAGCAGCGCCTACCAGACGCTGATGATGGAGTTGGTGCCGCAGGAGCAGAGGGGCAGGTGGCTGGGCATCAGCAACACGTTCAGCGCCCTGGTGAGGGTGGGGGCCCCCATACTGGGGGGCTACCTCTACAACAGCAGCTACCCGTCCCTCATCTTCGTCATACCGCTTGTCGTCGACATGGTGTTCAGGATACCCATACTGCACTTCTTTGTCCCCGAGACGCTGGAACGGCCGAAGCCCCTCGACGTTGGTTAACGTTTTTTAGCTTTCAATCCTTGGGCAACATGTGGTCATGAATTGAATCTTGAGATGAAGATCAAGGACTTGATGAAGAAAGACCCTCTCATAGTGAAGCCCTCCGAGAGCCTAGCCACGGTCTCTAGGAAGATGGTGGACGAGGCCAGGGACGTCGTCGTCGTCATGGAAGAGGGAGTGGTTAGGGGGCTGGTTACCGCCGAGGACATATTCTTCGCCATGAAGAGCTACGTGCTTGGCAAGAACATGTTCGAGGAGATGCCTATGGAGGTCCGGGACATGAAGATCGCGGAGCTGATGAAGGCGCCGTCCGCCATGGAGTTCATGCAGGCTTGCGGCCTCACAGGCCCCAACATGTGCATAGTCCTCGGCGAGGACGACAAGGCGGCGGACGCCATAAGGGTCATGGCCATCGGCGGCGTCGACCACATACTGATATTGGGCGAAGAAGGGGTAGCCGGCACCCTCAGCGAGGCCGACCTCATCAAGGCGCTGGAGTAGCCGCCACTCTTCCGTCCACCGTCTTCTGGCACATGTTTTATACGGTCTAAACCAGATTCTTCACCGATAGATTTGACAAGCAAAGATCAATCTGAGCTACGGGGCTGGATAGAGCACATAGTCCCCAAGTACATGCAGGACGGGAAGATGCCCGGGCTCAGCGTAGCCGTGGTGAGGGAGGGAGAGACCCTCTACTCCCAGGGCTTCGGGGCCCGCGACCCCCAGAGAAACCTCCCCGCGACGCCGGAAACGCTCTACGGCATCGGCAGCATCACCAAGAGCTTCGTAGCCATAGGCGTCATGCAGCTCACCGAGCAG
The DNA here is from genome assembly GCA_964347405.1 of uncultured Candidatus Bathyarchaeia archaeon. Taxonomy (GTDB): domain Archaea; phylum Thermoproteota; class Bathyarchaeia; order TCS64; family TCS64; genus RBG-16-57-9. The sequence continues at coordinate 2,501 of CAYFYM010000336.1, forward strand.
GGCAAGCTGAACCTCGACGACCCCGTCAAGGAGCACATACCCTTCAAGCTGGGGCTCCCAGGGAACCCCATCAAGATACGTCACCTGCTCACCCACAGCCTGGGGCTGCCCAGCGTGGCGTCGTCCAGCGTCGCCCTCTACAGGGGCGTAGGCGCCGACACGGGCATACCATGGGGCAGCGCGGAGGACTTCTACAGGCTGGTGAACGGGGCGCAGGACGAGCTGGTGGCGCCACCCGGTGAGAGGTTCTTCTACCACAACGCGGCGTGGAGGATGCTGGGCCACGTGATCCAGGAGAAGTCCGGGATTCTTTTCCACAGGTACATCAAGGAGAAGATACTGGAGCCCCTCGGCATGACGAGGTCGACCCTAAACACCGCGGAGTTCTACGCGGACACCGACCACATTGTGCCTCACTGGAAGAAGCCGGACGGGAGCGTGGAGCCCAGCAGGTTCCCGTACCCCAACCCAGACGACAACCCGGGCTTCAGCTTCATAGCGGCGGCGGGGGGCATAGCCAGCAGCGTCAACGAGATGGCCAAGTACCTGAACGCCCAGATAGGTAAGGGCGCCTACCCCGGCGGGAGGCTCGCGTGCGCGGAGTCTTTCGAGGAGATGCAGACGCTGCACATCCACCGCCCGGATGGCTACTACGGCGAGTACGGCTACGGGTACGGCCTGGGGATCACACCCGACTTCCATGGACACAAGATGGTGAGCCACGGCGGCAGCATACTTGTCTCCACGGCGTACATGGCTTTCCTGCCGGACACCGAGATGGGGGCCGTTGTTATGGGCAACAGCGCGAGCCTACCATACGAGGACATAGTCGAGGGCGCGTTCGCGGTGATGCTGGGCATGGACCCGTACGAGTACGTCCCACGGCTGGCCATCAAGCGGCGCATGGATCGGCTTGCGGGGAGATACGAGATCTATAAGGGCATCGAGAGCGTGAACGTGGTGAAGAAGCTGGGGATGCTATACCTTGAAAGCAAGACGCCGTTCGCCGAGACCTCTCAGCCCTTGATCCCCGAGGACCCCTCGCTGGAGTCCACCGTGTTCTACACGTTGATGGACGGAGCCAAGACTCCGGTGGAGTTCGTGGTCCACGAGGACGAGCACGTCGACCTGTTCGTGGAGAGGTATTGTTACCACAAGGCACCTGGTTAATAATTTCGTCTTTTTATGTCATTTTTCTCCCGTGTTTTTATATTTACGAAGCCCCAAAAAACATCGGTGTTTATGTTTGTTTTACACCCGTTTTCACGACGGAGACGACCGCGCTGTACGAGGCGTACGAGCTGGCTTTCACATACAACCTATAGCAATAAGTAATGCGGCCCCTAGATGCTATTTGGTGTCGGTTTGTCCGAGAAAGATATTCTTGCTGAGCTCGTGAAGATCAGGGAGGCGTTGACAACGAAGCCCACGCCTGCGCCGGAGCCCAAGGGGCTATGGGAGGAGTTCATAGTCTTCATAAACAGGTACGGCGTGGTGGGGCTGGCCATCGGCTTCATAATCGGCTCGGCGTCAAGGGACCTCGTTAACGCTCTGGTCGGGGATGTATTGATGCCAGTGATCACGTTCTTCATCCCTGGAGGCACATGGAGGGAAGCCACGCTGACGGTGGGGCCAGTGGTATTGTATCTAGGCCACTTCGCGGGAGCAGTGCTGGACTACCTCATCATCGCGTTGATCGTGTTCTACATGATGAAGGCGCTCAAGAGGACTAGCCTCAATTAATGTAGCTGCAATCCATTTTTTAAAGAAATCAATTATAATGAGGGTAACAAGCATAGGGTAGAGGGACAAGACTCCTTATTCGCCCTAGCGGCGTCTTCTCCGGTTCCTGTTATGGACTATCCTTGTGAGATAGTTCTGCCGGTTCTTCCTGAGCGGACCGGGGTTACCCTTCTCGCTGGTCTTTTCCACGTCAGGGGTCTGGGACCTAACCTTGCCCGCCTTAGTCAATGAGCCGTGTGTCGGTATCTTAGTTCACCTCCAGCAACTCGGGTGACTCTTCTAGATCCATCAAAAGCGAGAAGTCCTCGTAGAGGACCTCTCTCCACTTCATCTCCGCGTGGAAGTCGGAGTCGTCGCTAATCCTTCTCACGGGACAAGTATATCCTCTGTCGCTGACGCCTTCGCAGTCTTCCCGGCTTTGGGGGACCTGTCCACACCTCAGTCTACAGAGCCCCATCACCTTCTGCTGGATGGCGTACACGAGCTCACTAACGGAGTAAGGGCAGACCACTTTAGGGGAGAGGTAGTCGATTTCTTCCCTCCTCTTCAAGATCCTTCTCGCGGAGGGCGTGAACCTGTTAGCCAGGATCAGGGCCTCGTCGACCTCCGTCTCCTTCACGTCTTCTATGGTCTTGCTTACCTTCTTGACGTAGCCTGGGCTGGGCGCTCCGTCGTCCTCGACGAGCGCCCTGAGGATCTTGGTGTCGTCGTCCTCTAGAGTGGTGTAGTCGATGCTGCCGACCTCCTCGTTCAACACGGGCTCCTTGAAGCCGTGGAGTATCTTCATCAACTCCACCGTCTGGCTCTGCCAATCCGACTTGAACTCGATGTCTGTATCCATATCAGGTACACCTCACTTGAATGCCAGAGACGTTTGCTCGTGGGCTCATGGGGTTAGTTATCCTCCACGAGCATCTTGACCGGCAGCGGCAGCTTGTGGCTGGCCTTCCTGAGGGCCTCCTTCGCGACCTCGACGTTATCCCTCTCCACCTCGGCGAAGAGGATGGTGTCTCTTCTGTCGACCCTGGCCGCCACCCCTCTGGGCGTGCCGTAGGCCAGCTTCATCCCCTCCTGGAACCGGTCCGCCTGCGCGATGTTTATCCGCTTGTGCTCCCGCAGAACCTGGTGAGGGTAGGGCACTATCTTGAGCATGAAGTTCCTTCTCTCCAGGTTTGTTTCGAGGTGCCTGAGCGCGGCTACCCTCGCGGCCTCCAGCGCGTTGTGCCTGATCTGTCCGCCTCTCGTGTTGACGATCTTCACCTTGTGGGCGAAGTCACGGTGGGTGTTACCCATCGTGAACCTTACTATCTTCGAGCCGGGGACACCGCTTATGTACTCCTTGCGGGTGTATGGCATGTTGTCTTTTTCCCTATAGTTGCTAGGCTTCATTTTATCACTTTATTGAAAATTATCCAATAATGCCCCTTTTTTCTTGGGCTAGGATGCAGATCATACTATATATATGCTGCATTTAATAAAAGGATTGGGGTAAAATAATAAATAATTTATAAAAATGAATGTGAAAATCTCAGTATTTTTATATAAATTATATAAAATACACGGGTTTTGATGAATTAGGCTCCTAGGCCTTGATCTCGACGTTGACGGCTCTCGGGCCTTTGTAGCTCGACTCGACCTCGAACTCTACCTTCTGGCCTCTCCTGAGCGCGTAGGTTCCCTTGATCTCGGAATGGTGTACGAAAACGTCTTCGTCACTATCCTCGACCTCGATGAACCCGTAGCCTCTGCCGTCCATCCAGTTCTTTACTACGCCTTCCAACTTTTTCACCTAACTCTACTTTACGCGGCTCTCCTCAACCTCGAATGACAGCCTCAGGTTGGCTCGACACTCCGCGATCTCTCTGTCTTTGACGGCGGCGGAGTGACCGAGGATTTAGACTCCTTTGAGTTGTGGACGCCGTTGCTGGTGTTTTCATTGCTTGTTCCGTCACGTTTTTCATACTATTTCGCATTATCTACTGGAAACATCATTTATAAAACTAGTTTTTTTAATAAAATATTTAAAACAGTCTTTTTTTACATCATTATATCTTAATTACGTGTTAATATACGGTAACATATTGTATATACTGCAAATATGTTTACCATATTAACGCCCATTTATAGCTTTTATATAACAATAATTGAGTAGTTTTAAAAAATTATTTATTTTGCCGTAAATATTTTTGTGTTGTCGTTAATCTTTAATTGATATTAATGACGTGTCCCTGGCTAGAAAAAGCTGAAGAAAGTAGTTACTGTACAGCCGTTTCGCCTAAGATAAAGTTGAACTTCGAGGAGAAGAGCCCTCCCGACGTGAACGGTGAGATATGTAGGTTCCCGAAGCCCTCGCTTTCCCCGACTAT
>CAYFYM010000337.1:0-2814 GCA_964347405.1 uncultured Candidatus Bathyarchaeia archaeon
TCGGTCTCGATGCCGTTGTCCTCCAAGAACTTGGCAACGAACTTCGCCACTTGGGTTTCGTCGCCCGAGAGGCTGGGTATGGATATCAGGTCCTTAGCAAGCTGTAGGACCTCCTCGTCTTTTACGAATGAGAGGAGCCTATCTTTCTCAGACGTCATGGGAATCTGTCTTTGTTTCTCACTTAAATATATGACGAACAAACTGATAACAGAAAAAGGATTTTTTTAGGATGAAATTATTTATAAATCTAAACATAAGATGACTCCTGAAATGAAAACATGCAATGCAAATTTAGGCATCTATTTTAGATTATATTTTTCATTAAAGCAAGACCTTTTTTAAGTTGTAATCGAATGAGTTGGCATTGTGACTAACATGGAGACAACGATCATAGAGAGAGGGATCGTGCTGACCAACGACGAGGAGTTCCGTATTCTCAAGAACGGGGCTGTTGTCGTCGAGGAAAACAAGATCGTCGACGTTGGTGAAACGGATGAGATCAAGAGAAGACACTCGGCGGACGTTGTGATAGACGCTCACGGGAAGCTGTTGACCCCCGGCTTCGTCGACGTGCACATGCACACTAACATCGTAAGGAGCGCCAGCGCCAGCGTGTACAGCGACTACGCCAAAGGACTTGGAAGCGTTCACGACGTGTTCGACGAGGTGAGGGCCCTGACGACACCTGAGACGGGGCGGGCCGAGGGGCTCCACGGCTACTCCGAGGCCCTTAGGTCGGGGATAACGACAATCCTGGATTTCTGCAGGCAGGGAGAAGTAAAGGGAAAGGCCGCCGAGGACATCGGCATAAGGGCTAGGATCGTGCCCATGATCTACGACGTCTACGACCCTCCGGCTTGTTCGGAGAGGCTTGAGGACGTGACAAAGCTCGTCGACGCCACGTACGATAGACCTGATAAGCGAGTCAAGTTCTGGTTCGGGTTCGATGGGACGGAGTCATGCAGCACCGAGTCCATCGACAGGATCGTCGAGGAGGCCAGCAAATATCCTGGGATAGACATGCACACCCATAGCAACGAGTTCATGCGGGAGGTCAATTACTGCAAAGGAAAGTTCGGCTTGGAACCCATAGCGTATCTCGAGAAGCATGGATGGACCGGGCCCCAGGTGCTAATAGCCCACTGCGTCCACGTCTCCCAAGATGAGATCAAAATTCTGGAGAAGACGGGCACACGTGTGGCCTACCAGCCGCTGTGCAATAGCAGGACGGCCACCGGGGTCGCGCCCGTGCCGGAGTTCCTGAGCAGAGGTATACCGGTCGGCATCGGGACGGACAACATGATGGGGGCACCCATAAACATGCTCGAGGCGATGAGAGTGGCGGTGTACACCCAGAGAGTCATCCATAAGGACACAAGGGCGTTATCCAACATGCAAGCCTTCCACCTGGCGACAATGAGCGGGGCGAAGGCACTGCGACTGGAGAACGAGATCGGATCTCTGGAACCGGGAAAGAAGGCAGACATCGTAATGTTCAACCTCCATAGATCCCACTTCACGCCCGTGATACTGAACGATAGAACCAACCTCGTCACGCAGGTCGTGGCGATGGCGACCGACAGGGACGTTGACAGCGTGATGGTAGACGGGAAGGTTGTGCTGGAGAACGGCAAGTTCAAGACGATAGACGAGGCCGAGGTAATCGATAACGCTGCCGCAAAATGCTTCGAGCTCTTGGAGAGTTCAGAAAAGATACTCCTGCATCATAACCGGATCATCTAGCGACAGCTATTTCCTTTTTCATCCTTCTGTGTGTCGATGTGTGGTCCAGAAAAAAGGTCCTGTTTCTAATAATAGAAAAATGGTTAAAGGAGTGATATTCCTCATATCCTCCTTCCTCTAGGTGCAAAGATCAATTGTCGTCATGGCGTATACTTTGGCTACAGTGAGCATGTCGTCGACAGCCATATACTGCTCCTCGAAGAAACTGCCTCCAAGCTTCTCTGAGCTCTTGGCGTTCTTGTTGCGTGGTCCGTAGGTCACCGAGATGACCCCCGCCTCGGAGAGGTAGCCGGTGTCGTTCCCTGCGTGAGAGCCAAGGTGGTATCCAGCTCCTATCCCTTCGGGCTCCTCTCCCCTGACCTGGACGTGGTTCTTCCTCACAAGCTCCACGATCGGCTCGTCCACCGGCGTGTCGCAAGGCGGCCTCACCAGCAACGTAGTGTTCCAAGGATTCCTGTAGGTGTCCGGGGGGAGCTCGATCTCGTACTCGAACTCTGGGTCCTCCTCCTTGATGGGATCTAATACTCTCCGGAAATCGTTCACTACGCTCTCGGCCGTCATGCCTGGGACGGTCCGGATGTCGCACCCCATCGTGCAGAAGTCGGGTGTGTATGAGACCCTCCAGATAGTGTAGTCTCTCGTAACACCCCCAATTATTGAGCTATACACCATACGGGGCAGATCGGGGACCTCTGGCTTGGGCGTGTATGTGAACTCAATGTTCTTCAGGGCTTTGATGACCTTGCACATCTTCTCGACCGAGTGGACCGGCTTCACCACGTGGGTGTTCCCGACCCACACGGACTTGCCTATCGTGTTGATCAGCAACCTGATGACGCCCGCGGTGAACGTCCTTATCTTCAGGTCTGAGGGCTCGGGTACGAGGGCGTAGTCCGTCAGGTATCCATTTTTCACTAGGTAGTATGTGCCCACTCCCCCCTGGAGCTCGCCGACGACTGGAGCGACCAGGATGTCTCCCTTCAGCGGAATCTCGGCCCTCTTCAGGGCAATAGCTGCGATCACCATGGCAGCCACCCCGCCCTTCATGTTGCCCACTCCCTGCCCGTAGAA
>CAYFYM010000338.1:0-8374 GCA_964347405.1 uncultured Candidatus Bathyarchaeia archaeon
CCCGGGGTGAAGAACGTGGACTTGATCCCGTGCCTGTCCAGCAGGTCCAGTATCCTGGGGATCGCCGTTTTGGGCGCGTACCTGCCGCGGCTCTGGGCGACTATGTCCAGCGGCGCACGGCGCACCAGGGCGCTGTTGCTGTCGTAGTCGAAGCTCAGTTGGACGCAGCAGCTGTAGCCGTCCGGCCAGAAATCCTTCTCAGACATGGTATAGAAGAAGCGTTTGATTGTAAAAAACATGTGATCAGCCGCCCCGAAGCAGCGCAGCCGCCCCCAGAAGGCCGTTTTCCCCGCCGGATCGGCCTAAAAAACGGTTTTTACATTCATTCGGTTCCCCCGAAAAGATGCACTTTTAAGTACTATGCATGAAATTGTTTAAGATACTATGAGCCGAGACAACATAGTCTACATAGGCAGGAAGCCGGCCATGAGCTACGTGATGGCCGTGCTGGCCACCTTCAACAACCAGGACACCGTCGAGATCAAGGCGAGGGGCAGGAGCATCACCACGGCCGTGGACGTAGCCGAGATAACCCGCAACAGGTACGTCGATGGACTCGCGAAGCCCAGGATCACCATTAAAACCGAGAAGCTATCGGACGGCGACTCCACGCGTAACGTCTCATGCATGACCATAAAGCTGAGTAAGACGGGGGCGGCCAAGGAGCCCGCGGAGAAGGCAGCACCGCCGAAAGCCGAGCCCGTGGCCAAGCCAAAGGCGGAGCCCAAGGTAATGCCTAAACCGGAGCCGAAGCCGGCGCCTGAGCCGAAGTCGGCGCCAGAGGCGAAGCCGAGTGAGCCCGTCACCGAGATCAAGGGAGTCGGGAAGGCCACGGAGGAGAAGCTGGTGGGCGGAGGATACGACACGGTTGCCAAGGTGGCCGGGGCGGACGCCGCGAAGCTGGCCGAGAAGACCAACCTCAGCGAGAAGCAGGCCGAGAAGCTCATCGAGGCAGCCAAGGACCGCTAGCGCTAGAGTAGAAACGCCTAAAACCTTCTGTGGCGTCATTCAACCGATAGACGTTGAAGGTTCTACAGCTTCACTGTTCTGAGTTCAGCTACAGGGTCAAAGAGGAGACGCCGGTCGCGGAGCACCCCGCCAGCCCCAGGGAGGGCGAGTACGAGAACGCGCTCGTCTGTTTCACGTGCTTCGAGAAGAGGGACGTGGGCAGGGAGCCAGAGATCGTAGAGGCTTACGTCGAGAACATAAAGACGGACACTGGGCGCATAGGCTGCAGCAACGTCGTTCTTTACCCCTACGCTCATCTCAGCCACGAGCTGGGCAGCCCGAGGCGCGCCAAACGGTTCCTCGGGGACCTCAAGGAGGCGCTGGAGTCAGAGGGCCTAACCGTGCATAAGAGCCCATTCGGCTGGTACAAGGCGTTCGGGCTCTACTGCAAGGGCCACCCGTTGGCTGAGGCGTACAGGGAGTACTAGGGCCAGACCTTCCCGGGGTTCAGTATCCCGTTGGGGTCGAACGCCGCCTTTATCCCTTTCATGAGCGCCACCTGCCGCGGCCCCACCTCGCGCTCCAGGTAGTGCCTCTTCGTGTAGCCGAGCCCGTGCTCGCCTGACGCGGTTCCCCCCATCTCGTGGGACATGTCTATGAGGTCGCTGAGCGCCGCCTCCATTAGCTCTGGCCACTCCTCCATGGGCGTCTCCTCGCGCTTGATTATGGTGTAGTGGAGGTTGCCGTCGCCGGCGTGGCCCACGGGAACCAAGAGAACGCCGTGCTTCTCGCCTATCTCCTCGGCGCGCTCCACGTACTCGGGTATCCTGTTCCTCGGTATGCAGACGTCCGCCTCGTCCACCGTGTAGAGCGCAAGGTAGGCGTCGAAAACGGCCTTCCTGCCCTCCCAGATGAGGTCCTGCTTGGCGGCGGTGTCGGCGATGTAGGCGTCCACGGCGCCCATGTCTAGGCATATCATGCCCGCCGTCTCCAGCTGCCGCTCCAGCTCCTCGGCGGTGTTGGCCTCCACCGCCACTATTAGGTACGCGGGGTGGGTGTTGTCCGGCATCGCCTTCTTCTCCAGGTACCTCTCGACTGTATGCACCGTGTGCTGGGGCATGTACTCTAGGCCGAAGGGCAGTATCTTCTGGCTTATTATCTCCTTGACGGCGTTGGCGGCTTCTATGGTGGAGTTGAACGGCGCGTATATGAGGGCCGTGAGCTTGGGCTTGGGGATGAGGCGCAGCGTGGCCCGGGTGACCACTCCGAGGGTGCCCTCGCTGCCTATGATGAGGTCTATGAGGCTGTACCCGGTGCTGTCCTTGACGTTCTTGCCGCCCACCTCTATGACCTCGCCGTCGGCCAGCACCACTTGGAGGCCGTTTACGAAGTCCCTGGTGACGCCGTACTTCATGGCCCTCATGCCGCCGGCGTTGGTGGAGATGTTGCCGCCTATGCTCCCTGACTCCTGGCCGGGGTCCGGCGGGGAGTAGAGGCCCAGCGCCTCGGTGGCCTCGTGGATGTCGCTGATCAGCGCACCCGGCTCAACGGTGGCCATGAGGTTGTCCTCGTCGATCTCAATTATGTGGTTCATCCTCTCCAGGCTCAGGGCGACGCCGCCGTGTATGGGGTGGGATGCGCCGCTGAGGCCGGTGCGGGAGCCCTGTGGCGTCACCGGGACCATGTTCGTGTTGGCCAGCCTCATCACACTTGAAACCTCCTCGGTCGACGCCGGCTGAACCACCAGCTGCGGCGGGTGGGGCTCCAGCGGGCTCTCGTCCACGGCGTGCTTCTCCAGGTCCTCCGGGCTGGAGGAAACGTTCTCTCTTCCCACTATCTCCTCTATCTGTCTCCTGAGTTCAGGCGTCACTTGGTTGTAGTCAGCCATCTCCTCTGCGCTCCTTTATCTTCTCTATGAGGCGGGGAACCACCTCGTACAGGTCCCCGACGACGCCTAGGCTCGATATCTTGAATATGGGCGCCTCCGGGTCCTTGTTCACCGCGATTATGACGTCGCTGGTCTTCATGCCGGCCTGGTGCTGGACGGCGCCGCTGATGCCGCAGGCCACGTAGACCTGGGGCCTGACGGTCCTGCCGCTGAGGCCCACCTGGTGCCTGTAGTCGATCCACCCCTCGTCCACGGTGGGACGTGAAGCGCCGACGGCGGCACCCAGCGCCGCGGCGAGCTCGCCGATGAGCTTGAAGCCGTCGGGGTCGCCCATGCCGAGGCCGCCCGAGACTATGAGGTCGGCCTCGCTTATGCTTATCTCCTCCTTGGCCTCTTCGAAGCCGAGCACCTTGACCCTGTCCCGGACGGTTGACATGTCGACCGGCTTCTCCACCACGACGCCCTCCGGGTCTTCCATCTTCTCGGCCTCGGGGAACATCTTGTACCTGACGGTGGCCATCTGGGGCCTGCTCCTGGGCGTTATGATGGTGGCCATTATGTTGCCGCCGTACGCGGGTCGGGTCTGCCGGAGGAGCCCCGTCTCGGGGTCGATGTCCAGGTACGTGCAGTCCGCGGTCAGCCCGGTACGTAGCTTGGCGGCGACCCTGGGCCCCAGGCTCCTCCCGAGGCTCGTGGCGCCTATCAGGAATACGCTGGGCTTCTCGTCTCTGCAGCACCGCGCCAGCAGGTCGGTGTACGGGTCGTCCCTGAACTCGGCTAGCGCCGGGTCGTCGTACAGGAACACCTTGTCCGCGCCCCTGTTGACGAGCTCCATGGCGCCGTCCCAGACATCGCTACCTATGATGACGGCGTAGACGGGCTCGCTGAGCTGGGCAGCTAGCTCATGGGCCTCCCCCAGCAGCTCGTAGCTCACCGGGTGGACCCTTCCGTTCCGCTGCTCGGCGTACACCATGACTCCCCGGTACTCGGAGAGGTCTACGGCCTCGGCCTCGCGCATCTCGATGGCGCCTACTGGGCAGGCGTCGACGCACTGTCCGCACGCCCTGCATGCCTCGTTGATGACGGCCCTCCCTTCAGCCATGTCGATGGCGTCGAAGGGGCATGCTTCCACGCATACGCCGCAGCCGGTGCAGGCGTCCGTGACCTTGACGGGTACCTCGGCCATCTATATCACCTTGCACTCCAGCAGCTTCGCCAGTATGGCGTCGGCCAGCTCGTCTGGGGTCCCCTCGACGATCTCCCCGGCCTCCGGGGGCTCGGGTTCGAACACCTTCACGACCCGAGTGAAGCTGCCGTCCAGGCCCACCATGTTGGTGGGCATCTTGAGGTCCTGGTTTGTGATCTCCTTTATCTCGGCTTTCTTGGCCTTGAGGCGGCCCCTGAGGGTGGCCAGCCGGGGCTGGTTGATGTCCTTGCCCACGGTGACGAGGAGGGGCATGGGTGCCTCGAGGGTCTCGACGCCCTCGTCCATGTTCCTCTTCAGAGTCACCTTGCCGCCGCCGATCTCCGTTATCTCGCTGACGTAGCAGACGTGGGGCATGTCCAGGTGCTCGGCCATCTCTGGGCCCGTCTGCCCGGTGTCGCCGTCCGTGGTCTTGAGCCCGCATATTATGAGGTCTGGGGCGCCCATGCATTCGATGCACCTGGCCAGCGTGAGGCTTGTGGCCCACGTGTCGGCTCCAGCGAAGGCGCGGTCGGTGGCCAGCCACCCCTCGTCGGCGCCCATGGCTATGGCGTCCCTGAGGGCGTCCGCCGCCCAAGGAGGCCCCATGGTGACGACTTTCACGGTGCCCCCGTGCTTCTCCCTGATGCGTAGCGCCTCCTCAATGGCGTACTCGTCGAAGGGGTTGATTATCGCCGCGACGCCCTCGCGTATGAGCCTCCCGGTCTCCTCGTCGAACTGCACCTCGGTCGTCTCCGGGACCTGCTTTATGGGGACGACGATGTTCAAGCCTTCACTCATGGGAATCTACCATTGATCTTCTATGATGAGAGGCACCCACTATTAAAGGGGTGGATCATGTCGAACGGTTCTTCAACAGCGGACACGGTATTGATGGCATGGGACCCGCGTCGGCGAGGCTCCTCGAGGAGGGGGGCGTCGAGTACAGGTTGATCGAGCTCAGCGATAGGGCCGTCACTGTCGATGACGTGGTGAGGTACGCCAAGGACGGGGTGGACCCCGACGAGATATGCAAGACCATAATCCTCAAAGACGGGAAAGGCCGCATGCACGCGGTTTTCCTGAGGGGACGCGACAGGATAGACTTCAGGAAGATGCGGGGCCTCATTGGGAAGGCTAGGGTCGCGATGCCGGATGAGGTGGAGGAGGCCACGGGGGTCAAGCCTGGCGCTGTGTGCCCCCTCACGCTGGACGTCCCGCTGTACGTCGATGAACGCGTCTTCGTGAAGGAGAAGGTCAACTTCGGCTCCGGTGACCACCTCTACGGGATAGAGATGTCGCCCAAGGACCTCGCCAAGGTCATAGATTTTAAGGTGGTTGACGCCGCGAAGGTGTAACCGAGGATTCTGATCTGATTCTGAAAAACGCTTTAATGGATGCCGGGAGTTCGGTTTCATGTGAGCGGCCAGGGTTCGGTGAGACGCTTCCTTTCATTCATGCCTCTATACATCAAGGTAGGCCTAGGCGTCCTAGTCGTCTACCTCCTGTACCTGCTGGAGAGAACCACTTCGCTCCTATCGGCTTAATTAAGTGTAGAGTTTATCCACTGTGGCGCGGCCCCCGATGTACACAAAACCTTATAAAAAGTCATATTTATGACATACCGTAAAGAAAATAAATGACAGACTCACTCTAACAAGAAAAGCCTGAGGAACACCGCCGTGTCGCCAAAAAAACCCACCAAGAAGGATCTGCAGCAGCGGGTCGAGGAACTCGAGAAGAATCTCGAGGAAACAGAGAGAGAAGCCGAGAGGTACCTGAGCCATCTCAAGTACGCCAAGGCCGACCTAGAGAACATCCAGAAACAGAGCCAGAAACGACTGCAGGAGCTCATGGACAATGCCAACGGCGGCCTCCTACAGAAGCTGCTGCCCCTGATGGACGAGATGGAGATACTCGCCACGAGGGACGCGGAGAAGGAGAAGCTGGTCCAGGGAATGGGGATGGTGTTGAAGAAGATGCAGAAGGTCATGGAGGGCGAGGGGGTCCGCGCCATAGAGGCCGATGGACGCCCGTTCGACCCTTATAGGCACGACGCCGTCGCCGAGGTGGAGACCGAGGAGGAGCCCGACGGGACGGTGGTGGAGGAGGTGCAGAGGGGCTACATGTATAAGGACCGGGTCCTCAGAGCTAGCGTGGTCAAGGTGGCGCGCAACCCCGGAGAGAGTAAGGAGAAGGATCAAGATGAGTAACGAGACCAAGAGAGAGAAGATTCTAGGAATAGGCCTAGGTACTACTAACAGCGCGGCGGCGCTCATGATGGGTGGGAAGCCGGCGGTGATACCCTCCGCGGAGGGGCCGACGGTGGCCGGGAAGATGTTCCCCAGCGTAGTGGCGTTCACCAAGGACGGGCAGCTGCTCGTGGGCGAGCCCGCCAGGAGGCAGGCCATAACAAACCCGGAGGGCACCATAAGGGAGGCGAAGCGCCACATGGGCACGGACAGGAAGATCACCCTCCACGGGAAGGACTACACGCCCCAGCAGATCAGCGCCTTCATACTCCAGAAGATACTTCGGGACGCCGAGACGTACCTGGGCGAGAAGGTGACCAAGGCGGTGATAACGGTGCCCGCCCACTTCAACGACAACCAGAGGCAAGCCACCATCGACGCCGGCGAGATCGCGGGGCTCAGCGTCACCAGGATAGTGAACGAGCCCACCGCCGCCGCCCTCGCCTACGGGCTGGACAAGAGCGGCCAGGAGCTCAAGATACTGGTGTTCAGCTTCGGCGGCGGAACCAACGACACCACCATAATGGACTTCGGCGGCGGCGTCTTCGAGGTGCTCTCCACCAGCGGCGACACCCAGACCGGCGGCGCCGACGTGGACAAGGCCATAATGGACTACCTCGTAGCAGAGTTCAAGGAAGACACGGGAATAGACCTGACAAGCGACCTCAAGGCCATGGCGAGGCTCAAGGAGGCAGCGGAGAAGGCCAAGATAGAGCTCAGCAACCTCATCACCACGGACATCGACCTACCCTACATAGCCATGAACGATGAAGGCCCCCAGAACCTACACGTCACCATGACCAGGGCGAAGCTGGAGCAGATCGCGTCGCCCATAGTAGACAAGGTCAAGGCGCCCATCATGAACACCATAAGGGACGCTGGGCTCACACCCGACAAGATAGACAAGCTGGTCCTCTTCGGCGGCATGACCAAGATGCCCCTCGTCCAGAGGACGGTGGAGGAGCTTGTGGGAAAGAAGATGGAGAGGGGCATCGACCCCATGGAGTGCGTCGCCATAGGCGCATCCATACAGGGAGCCGTGCTCGCCGGCGACATAGACGACATAGTGCTCCTGGACGTGACGCCGCTGAGCCTCGGAGTCGAGACCCTGGGAAGCGTCCTCACGAAGATCATCGATAGGAACACCACGATACCGACGAAGCAGACCAAGATATTCAGCACAGCCGCGGACATGCAGACCGCGGTGACCATCCACGTCCTCCAGGGCGAGAGGGCCATGGCCAAGGACAACATCAGCCTCGGCAGCTTCAACCTGGAGGGCATACCCCCCGCCCCGCGTGGCGTCCCCCAGATCGAGGTGACGTTCGACATCAACGCCGACGGCGTCCTAGACGTGACGGCGAAGGACCTGGGGACCGGCAAACAGATGAGCATCACCATCAAGGCATCGACGAAGCTCAGCGACGCCGAGAAGGAGCGCATGGTCAGCGAGGCCGAGCGGTACGCGGAGGCCGACAAACGGGCCAAGGAGGAGGCCGAGACCAGGAACGAGGCCGACGCCCTCATCTACAGCACCGAGAAGATGCTCGGGGAGCTCGCCGACAAGATAAGCGGAGAAGCCAAGGCGAAGATACAGGGCAGCCTAGACGCGCTTAAGGACGCCGTCAAGGAGGGCAGCGTCGCCGAGATCAAGGCCAAGATGGAGGAGCTGCAGCGCGTCGCCCAGGAGGCCGGCTCGGAGATATACAAGCAGGCGGCCGCGGCCCAGCAGGCGCAGCAGGCACAGCAGGCCGCCGGCGCCCAGCAGCCGGGCCCCCAGGAGGAGCAGGGCAAGAAGACCGTGGACGCCGACTACAAGGTAGTTGACGAGGACAAGAAGCAGTAACCCTGTTCCCTGACACATAACCAGCCTAGATATTATTCTTCCTTAACCCATTTTAGACGCCGGCCACGACTCAGCTACGGCGTATCCAGTGGGCACCTTCAGGAAGGACGACAAGAAGGAGAAGAAGATGATAATAGCCGCCGGGCTGGTCATAACCGTCGTCCTGGCGGCGGCCGGGACACAGATGTCAGTCCGTGGAAGAGAGTACGCCAGGAGGGTCAAGCTGCTTGAGGCCCGCGGCTACGAGATAGACTACT
>CAYFYM010000339.1:0-2668 GCA_964347405.1 uncultured Candidatus Bathyarchaeia archaeon
TTGCCAACCTTCCCTCAGTTATCAGCTTGTTGAGCGCCCGCGCCGCCTCCATGGCTGCGGCGCTGCCCGACGCGTTGTCGTTGCAGCTGGGCTGGGGGTGACAGATGTGGGCCACAACCACCACCTGCTCATCCGTCTCCCCCGGGATGGTGGCGACGGCGTTGTCTAGCCTCCCCTCGTAGAGGCTGGCCACCACCTTTGCGCGTACCTTCACGGGCTTCTTGCCCTCCTCCACCAGGTCCCTGAGCCGCCGGCCCTCCCTCGGCGTCAACACGAACCCATAGGCCGGCTTCTCGCCGCCAGCCCACCAGAAGCTCGTGTACTTCAACGCGTCGTCCAGCTCCCCCTCCGGCAGGTCCGGCTCCCTCACCCAGGTCCCGTAGTAGATGAGGCCCAGCGCGCCCCTCTGCTCCACGGCGAGCCTGTGCACCCGCGCCACGTCGCCGTCCGTCAACACCATCCTCCCCGCCACGTCCAGGCCCCTGTAGTCCCTCTCCTCCTCGCCCTTACCAACGTGCACCACCTCGGCCTCGACGCCTCCGCCGGGCGTCGGATGGCTCCGCTGGATGAGGCTCAGCTTGGACTCGCCCCACCTGGCCAGGAAACGCACCTCCTCCGCCGGCTCCACGAGCCGCAGCTCGGCGTCGAAGCAGTCCCACTCCTTGAACATGAGGCTGCTCCAAGCCAGCCCCTCCCCGTCGGCGGGGTAGCCCTGGACCTCGGCGTCCAGCCCCGCCGCCCTAAGCGTCTCCACGGCGTAACCCGCGGCGTCCCTGAGCCCGGGGCTCGCCTGAATCCTGTGGTGGCGGCTGATCTCTGACACGTAGTTGAGGGCCATCTCGCCCGAGACCTCCGCCTCGAGCTCCTCGAAAACCCGTTTAAACATGGGATAATCTCCGCGCCCGACGATATAGGGTTTTCACGTCGGACCGACAACGTGATAAACCGTGACGCGAAGCATTACCATCCCCCGTGGTCAGGATGACGAGGATCCACTACCACCCCTGCCCCAAGGCGCTGGGCGAGTACGACCACCACACCGACACCATCATCCTCCACGAGGGCCTCAAACGGTACAGGGAGATACACGACGCCATCCTCAGTCACGAGCGGGAGCACGCCCGCATATTCAGGGAGCACAGCGGCATGCTCAGGCGGCTCGCCATGAACATTCGGCTCGACTACCGTGCGCGGCTCACAGGCGCCACCAGGGTGCCCCGCAGGCTCCTCCGGGAGCTTCACCCGTCAACGCTGCGGGACGATCTGTACACCGCTCTCTACATCCTCGCGTACATACCAATACTCGTTGCCGAGGGCGCCTACTACACGGTAAAAGGCCTGCTGGACCCAGGATAGAGCCTGTGCCGACCTTAAACAATGAAAGACACATGCGTCTCTGTCGTGTTTGATGAGAATATATATCAGGTAAACCGTTAACCTCTATTGATGTTTCCAGTATTCAAAGGCTCTCCACGCGAGATAGGGCTCCAGCAGGGCCGGTACTACCGGGACCTGATCCGGGAGGCGCCGGCGCGGGTGACCAAGGCGGCGACGTTCAGGGCCGCCAAGCCGCGGTACCTCCCCACGCCGCTGTTCTACATCCTGGCCAAGAGGCGCGCCTCGAAGCTCCTCAGGGACGACGTCTACCGTTACTACCCAGAGAGGGCGGAGCAGCTTGAGGGGGTGGCGGAGGGGGCGGGGATCGACCATTCGACGGCTCTCTTCTTCATGTACCTGGAGCTCGCGGGGGTCGGCGAGACCCGGTTTAGCGTGGACTCGTGCACCGCCGTGGGTTTCCAGAGGGAAGCCACGGAGTGCGGCGAGACGGTCATGGTGAAGAACATGGACTTCTACAACGACTACGCCTTCATGCTCACCGCGAGAAAAACTGTGCCTGACGACGGGTACGCCGTCTTCGGGAACACGGCCGCGTCCTACCCGGGAATGGTCGACGGCATGAACGAGCACGGACTATCCGTCATCTACAACTTTGCTTCTACCACGGAGAAGCTCACATGCTACACGCCCCTCAGCCTAGCCATCCAGGAGACGCTGCAGAGCTGTAAGACGACGGAAGAGGCGGTGGAGCACATCACCCAGGCGAAGCGGGGAGCAGACGCCCTACTCATGATCGGGGACGCCGAGGGCACCCTCAGGACCGTGGAGACGTCGTCCACCGAGTCAGCCGTGAGAGAGCCGCAGGGGCCGGTGCTCGTGAACACCAACCACTACCACACCGAGGAGATGAAGAGGATCGAGGTCCCCCAAGACGCCGTGTACCCCGACGACGCCTCCCCTGATCTGAGAGGCACGCCGGTCTTCCTGTCCTCAAAGACCCGGTGGGACAGAGCCAACGAGCTTCTAGCCCTGGGCGGCAGGTTCTCCGAGGAACGCATCCACGGGATCATGAGCGACCACGGCGCAGACGCGGAGCCCTCACGGCTGACCATCTGCAGGCACGACGAACTCGCGAGCACGCTGTACACGCTGGTCTACTACCCTGAGAGGAGGAGCATCAAGGCGCTCTACGGGAACCCCTGCATGAACGTGCTCTCCGAGATGGTCTTCAGCGAGCCGGGGTAGCCCCCGCCCCCTCTGAGTAAGGCTTTTATCCTGTCCGCTTGGTGTATTTGTGCATGCCGCCGTAGCTCAGCCTGGGAGAGCGCCC